>CAYXWK010000154.1:0-1572 GCA_964468785.1 Candidatus Woesearchaeota archaeon | reverse complement strand
AATTTTTTTATCGAATAATTTAGTTCCACGAACTTCAGCAATTCTGATATTACTCGCCCCTAAATCTATCGCTATCACCATCCAATAATCAGCAAACCAATGTATAAAAAGTTAGCTATACAAAGATTTATAATTTTTCATTATTTTTAACTCAAATGAAAAAATTCAAATTAAGAATTGTTGTTTTTTCAGGAGTCATTCTCTTATTTTTAATTCTTTCAACGATATTCTATCTAACTAACGGAGAAAAACTTGAAAGAAGAAGTAAAAACTTTATTGGCGACGGAGTTTGCGCAAACCTCCCTTCAGAAAAAGAGAGAAATGATTGTTGCGAAAACATTCACAAAAACGATTTCCACATAGCATGTATCGGAAATTGGACATACCTAAAAGGAACTGACTCCTGTGAATTTGTCTGCTTAGTAATTCCTGAAAAATGCGAAGAAGAAAATTGTTAATGGCAAGGTTTATTAATTTGTAAAATTTCCATGGGCTGAGGTGAACATGAGGATTGCTATAAACGGGTTCGGAAGAATCGGACGTTCTATTTTTAGAATTGCTACAGAAAATAATCTGAATGTGGTCGCAATAAATGACATTCACGGAAGCGAAGATGCTGCGTACTTGCTGAAATACGACTCGACATACGGAAAATACCCCGGAGAAATAAAATTCAGCAAAAATGAAATAGTCGTAAAAGGAAAAAAAATAAAAGTTCTAAGTGAAACAAATCCCCTGAAACTTCCATGGAACGATATGAAAGTAGATATTGTAATTGAATCAACAGGAGCGTTCAGAAACCCTGATGATGCTCT
This sequence comes from Candidatus Woesearchaeota archaeon, assembly GCA_964468785.1. Taxonomy (GTDB): domain Archaea; phylum Nanobdellota; class Nanobdellia; order Pacearchaeales; family GW2011-AR1; genus UBA73. Next base: position 757 of record CAYXWK010000154.1, on the reverse strand, counting down.
AAAACATATCGAAGTTGGGGCAAAATACGTATTAATAACTGCTCCTGCAAAAAAAGGAAAACCCGATTTAACTTTGGTTCCCGGAGTTAATCACAATAAATTAAATAAAAAATGCAGAATAATCTCCGTTGCGTCATGCACCACAAACTGCCTCGCCCCCGTAATGAAAGTTCTGGAAGAAGATTTTGGAGTCAAAAGAGCCCTAATGACTACAATACATTCATACACTTCAAGTCAGGCTTTAGTGGACGGGTTTAACAAAGACAGAAGAAGAGGCAGAGCAGCTGCTCTAAATATGATTCCCACGACGACAGGAGCGAGTGAAGCAGTGACTGAAGTAATTCCGTCATTACGCGGAAAATTAACTGGAATGGCCGTGAGAATTCCGCTTGCAGTCGGCTCTTTGATAGATGTTGTTGCCGAATTAAATAAAAAGTTCGACACTAAAAAAATAAATCTCGCATTTTCAAAAGCCTCACGGGAAAAATTAAAGGGAATACTAAATTACACGGAAGAAGAGATAGTTTCATCAGATATAGAGGGAGATAAATATTCTGCAATAGTTGATGGTTTAAGCACCATGCAAAACGGAAACCTCGTAAAAGTTCTCGCATGGTACGATAACGAATTCGGCTACTCAAACAGAGTTGTTGATGTCGTAAAAATGTTGAAGAAATTCGTTAAGTAAAATCAGAATCATCCTCAGCGTCATCTTCCGAATCTATTTCTTCCGACTTATACGACAGATTAATAAAGT
>CAYXWK010000153.1:0-1580 GCA_964468785.1 Candidatus Woesearchaeota archaeon | reverse complement strand
GATTACCGCGGCGGCTGGCACCAGTCTTGCCCAGTCCTTATTCGTGAGACTTTTTGCATCTCACAAAAGCTTTCAAATTATATGAAAGCACTCTGGCTTGCTCTGTCATACTTTCGTACATTGCAGAAGTTTCCCGACTGCTGCACCCCGTAAGGCTGGGAATAGTGTCTCAGATTCCCTCTCAGGGCTTCTCCGCTAAGAGCCCTTACTGATCTTTGCCTTGGTGGGCCATTACCCCGCCAACAAGCTAATCAGCCGCAGCCCCATCCTGACTTGAGAGAAAAAGCATTCCAGCAATCTTCTCCTATTCGGTATTAGTCTCAGTTTCCCGAGGATATTCCAAACGTTAGGGCAGGTTAGCTACGTGTTACTGAGCAGTACGCCGTTCATTTCAGAGAAACAAACAAACTTGCATGTCTAATTGCAAACCAGATAGCAGCAGCCTCCAGCAGGATCAACTGGATTTAGTTGTTTATTTTTACAAAGTAAAAATAATCCTGATAGAGTTTCTTTGGCAAGAAATTAATTACTCTTTAGCACTCTCCTCCATTGGAAGTTACAAAGACTTGCGCCTTTGTTTCTTCAATTTTTACAAATTGAAGTTGTGATTGTAAATTAGCTACTGATAATAGTATAGTTTTGTATTACTACATTATAATTTTAGAAATTATAAATGACTCAACGCTTGCATACATCATACCTTAACATGCAAGAGCCGGTTTATTGTGATTACTAGTGTGATTATTTACCGACGTTAACGTTAAGGCACTCATTAAAGTTAACATTTTGATTTCAGAAGTTGCAACGAGGAGTATATAAAACTTTCGTCGATTGTTGTCAGATTTTGACAATTAGCGAAGAATTTTTTGCGTTATCAAATTGATAACTGTGCTCGGAGGATTTTCAAGCGGGCCGTCGTAAATTATGAAATCGACTTTTTGTTTTATTTCTGGAGAGAGATTTTCTAAGGAAGTCATCGGAGATTCTCCGGAAAGATTTACACTTGTTGTTATGATTGGCTCTTGCAATTCTTCGACGATGTTTGAGAACCAGTGTTTTGGAATTCTGACACCGATTGTATCTAAATTTTCATTTGGCGAAAGAGATTTGTTCTTTAATTTTAGAATAAATGTGAATGCGCCCGGGAGTTTTTGCAATTCAGATTTTGCTTCTGCGTCGATGATGCAATTTTTTTCAATCCACTTTTTTGAGGGAGCAATAACAGAAAATGGTCTTGCGTCGCGATTTTTTATTTCTCTAATTTTTTCTACAGATTTTTTGTTTTCTGCTAAACATCCTATGCCGTAGATTGTATCTGTTGGGTAGATGAATATTTCTCCCTCGCGAATTTTTTCTAGATAAAGATTTTTGTTTGATAGGAATTCAGATTTTGAGATTATCATTTTACCGAAATTTATTTCGGAGGAACTAAAGTGTCCCAGCCGTCAACCCATTCAGCGATTGGAGGGACCTCTGTTTTCAAATTTCTTTTTTCGACGTAGATTTTTGCAAGGATGTAAAAGATGAAGCCGAGAGACTTTGCCGACTTGTTGTTTCCTGGAAGAATTGTATTGACGCCT
>CAYXWK010000152.1:0-1586 GCA_964468785.1 Candidatus Woesearchaeota archaeon | reverse complement strand
TCGTTTAAAAAAAGAAGTCTCTGAACTCAAAGAAAAATTATCAAAATATGAAAACCCTAAAAACAGTAAGAATAGTAGTATTCCTCCCTCTCAAGACCCGAATAGAGAAACAAGAAGTTTACGCGGGAAATCGAATAAGAAAATAGGAGGTCAACCCGGTCATAAGGGGTATAAATTAAAAAAAATAGAGGTTCCAGACGAGATTATATTACACGATATTACCAAATGTGAATGTTGTAATGCAGCTTTACCTTCAGAAGGAGAGATAAAATCTCGACAGGTTTTTGATATTCCAAAAATAAAAATACGAGTTACCGAACATAGAATCATGGTTAAAACCTGTACTAACTGTGGTAAGGAGAATAAATCTAATTTTCCTGAAGGGGTTGTTCAGGAGGCACAATATGGTAATCGAATAAAAGCACTAAGTGTATATCTTCAGAATTACCAAATGCTCCCGTACCAAAGAACTACAGAAATGATTTATGCACTAACAGGACAGAAAATATCTCAAGGAACTCTAGCCAACTTTCAAACTGAAATGCACCAACGACTATCCACATTTGAAGAGCAAATCAAATCACTACTATTGCTAGAGGGTATTCTGCACGCAGACGAAACAGGAGTAAAGGTGAATGGAAAAGGTAATTGGATGCATGTAGCAAGCACAGGTTTGTTAAGTTTCTTTGGTTTTCATCAAAAGAGAGGGAAAGAAGCCATTGATTCTTTTAACATTCTACCTCTTTATAATGGCGTTCTCGCACACGACCGATTTGGTCCTTACTTTAAGTATGGCAAAGAACACACTCTCTGTAATGCACACATATTAAGAGACCTCCTTTATATAAGGGAGACCGGAAAGAAAAAGTGGGCAAAAGACCTCTCTAATTTATTGACTCATCTTCATCAGTCCTTAAAACAAGGAAAGGAATTTACCGAAAAGAACTATCAAAACATAGTTAAACGATGGGAAGAAATAATTGCCCCAACCATTAATGGATATAACAAGAAATATAAAAAGACAAAAGAAGAAAGTTTAGCTTTTGCTTTGGAAAAACACAAACATTTATTCCTGAAATTTGTCAAAAATAAACACATCCCATTTGATAATAATCAAGCTGAAAGAGACTTGAGAATGATTAAAGTGAAACAGAAAATATCTGGTGGTTTTAAAGAATATGCCTACGCAGAATACTTTGCAAGGGCTAGGGCGTTCATATCTACATTGAAGAAAAACAACAAGAACATATTAGAAAATATGAATCTTGCATTCAATATTGATGGGTTTTTCCCAAATCTGGCTGAATAGTTACTAGAAAAAAGATGTTTATTTCTGTTTTTTTTTTGATTTCAATAAAAAGATATTACATTTGTTTTTTAATAATAAATTCAAATACTAAAAATCATGAAAGTAATTACTTTTAAAAAACGAAAAGCCATCAAACCAAGTTTGCGCTTTTCTACTATGCTTTTAAGCCTAACAGCTTCTTTTTTAATGAGTTTCTCAGCTATTTCTCAAAATGTTGGGATCAATGCCACGGGGACACCTCCCGATGCCAGTGCAATATTAGATTTATCTACAACAG
>CAYXWK010000151.1:0-1598 GCA_964468785.1 Candidatus Woesearchaeota archaeon | reverse complement strand
TGTCTTTTGCTGTTTCAATTAAAGATTTTACCCTTTTTTCATCAGGGGTTATCTTTCTTGCGGAGTTGTTTATTATGCAATCCGGCCAGTTTGCTTCTTTCACTTGAAAACCTCTACAAAACCATTTAATGATATTCCGTTTATGATGTTATTTGCTAAATTTAAATTGGATATTTCTTTTAGGTTTTTATGTCTGAAAATCTGAATTTTTCTTTTTAGAATCTTTTCGTATTTTTCAAAATTTAGTTTTTGTTTGGCAAGGGTTTCCACATACAGGTCAATATCACTTTCTTCTATATCCTCTCCCTTCGAGTAAGAACCAAATAAAATAACTCCCGGGTTGCTTAGTTCAATTTTTAGGTATTCAATAAGTCCCGAGTCATACATCTGCTTTATGTTGAATAGTTTTTTTTCTAGCAAGTACGTTTCTGAAGTTCTGTTTGATGTATAAAATGTAACGTTGCCTGTTTTAACTGTTAACAAGATGTTTTCTCCTTCAAGTTCCCTGCAATATCTAATCACAGAAGGCAATGGCAATTTGAGAGTTCTCTCTATCTCTCTAACTCTAAGCTTTGCTGTCGGGTTCACAAAGAAATAATCCCGGATTATTTGTTTGATATCTTTTGTTTTCATCTGATATTTTATAGTATCAACTGATATTTAAAGTTATCGGTTGGGCGAAGCCACTTAAGCAATCAATTAGAAATTTACCTGCTAATAACTAAAAATTATTCCTTAGACACTTTTACAGCTTTGGGGCCTTTGTCTCCTTGCTCAACTTCAAATGAAACATCATCGCCTTCATCTACAGATACTCCGGAATTCAATCCAGATGTGTGGACAAAATATTCCTTTCCGTCTTCGCCTTTGATGAATCCGAATCCTTTCGTTTCATTGAAAAATTTTACTTTTCCTTTCATATTATCCTCCTGCTATATATTTGGTTGGAGCGAGGGGTTTTAATTGTTTTGGTTTGGGATATGCCGAAAAGATTATATGTGCGAATAGATGTGTATATCTATCTGGGTAAGTCCTGGAGAGGTTTGTGTACCGGAATGGTGCACCTTGTCTTAATCTCTAGGGTCCAGATTTATGAAAATTCTTTTTCTGTCGTTATCTTGCCTATTTTCCCCGTTTGACTCTTCTTAAACTGTTTAGCAATATCTCTAATCGCTTCATTTTACAATTCTCCCCTTGTAATCTCTGAAACACCTCAGCAAGGTTGTTTGTTTGATTATAAAATACTCAAATTTTTCTCTTAGTTCTCTGGAATAGCCGCTTGGAGTCATCGCAGTCAGAATTTCTTTCCCTTTTGATTTTATAATTTCTAAGGCAGGGACAAAATCCGCATCGCCCGAGATTAAGGCACAAACGTCATAATTATTTTCAAGAACTCCCAGTCTTAACATATCAACGGCAATCCAAACATCAACCCCTTTTTCTTTTCTTTTTATGTCTGCCAATTCCAAAAATTGGACCTCAACTAAAGGTTTGCAGTTCTTGCATAAATCTAGACTATCAACAAGATCTCTTTTTCTTTTCAATACTTCTTTATTTGAGAGTTTCTGAAGTTTTCTAGTTATCACATTAACTCCTTT
>CAYXWK010000150.1:0-1605 GCA_964468785.1 Candidatus Woesearchaeota archaeon | reverse complement strand
TGGCTTGACAAAGAAAGAAGATTACATGCAAAATATGTTTAACTACACCACCAAAAAATTTTTAAACATCAGATTAAAAGAAAACCTATGAAACTAAAACCAATTGGAGAAAGAGTAGTTCTAAAACAAACCGAAAAAGAAGAGAGAACGAAGTCAGGACTATATCTTCCAAAATCAGAAGATAAAAAACAAGGAATCATTGTAGAGGTCGGAGAAACAAAAGACGGAAAACAAATCGCACTCTCAACAGGAGATAAAGTAATTTACGGAGGATACTCTTCGGAAGAATTTGAGTTAAACGGCGAAAAGTTTTTAATTGTAGAATTAAAAGATATTCTGGCGAAATTGGAGGAATAATGGAATACTTAGACACGGGAGACCTTAAATCAAATAAACTTGGAACAACAGGACAATATTTAGTAATACAAACGGACAGAGGACAAATCATCTATGTCGGCGAAGGAGTTTTCTCTGAATGGAACAGCAAAGTAGAAGACCTACAGAAACCGTATACGATAACATCAATCTCAAGATTAAACGACGGAAATCTATCGATTCGCCAAACACTTATAAAAAATGGTAAACCTCAATTATACGACATTGGTCAAGTCATCCTCCCAGTAGCTAAACAGACAAGAGGATTATTAGAAGAATTGATAGAGGAAAAATAAATGACAAAACAAATAATATTTGACGAAAACGCAAGAAAATCTCTGCTTAAAGGAATAAACAAAGTAGCAAATACTGTGAAAGTTACTCTCGGTCCAAAAGGAAGAAATGTAATTCTCGACCGTTCTTCTTCTCCGTTAATTACAAACGATGGAGTAACAATTGCAAAAGAGATAGAATTAAAAGACAAGTTTGAAAACATGGGAGCAAAACTTTTGAAAGAAGTCGCTTCCCAAACTCAGGACAAAGCAGGTGACGGAACAACAACAGCATCTGTCCTCGCACAAGTCATGATTACAGAGGGTTTGAAAAACATAACTGCCGGAAGCAATCCCATCGAAATAAAAAAAGGAATAGAAAAGGCGACTGAGAGAGTAGTCGAATATCTGAAACAAAAATCAGTCAGAGTAAACGAAAAGGACCAAATAACTCAGGTAGCGACAATTTCCGCAAACAACGACGAATACATCGGAAAACTAATTGCCGACGCTATGGAAAAAGTTGGGAGCAAAGGCGTAATAACCGTAGAAGAAGCAAAATCTATAGAAACAAATCTTGAATTGGTTGAGGGGATGCAAATAGATAAGGGATATCTTTCGCCTTATATGGCTCTCGATCAGGAAAAAATGGAAACTTCGTTCGAAGAACCTTACATTTTGATAACTGACAGAACAATTTCAAATGTAAAAGAAATAGTTCCTGTTCTTGAAGCAACTGCGTCAGAATCCCGCCCGCTTTTAATAATCGCCGAAGAAGTCGAAGGAGAAGCTCTCACGATGCTCGTAATAAATCTTTTACGCGGAGCAATAAAAGTATGTGCTGTAAAAGCCCCAGGATTTGGCGACGAAAAAAGAGATTTACTTGAGGATATTGCTGTTTTAACCGGTGGAAGAATGATTAGCAAAGACAAAGATGACAAGCTCGAAGATATTTCAA
>CAYXWK010000149.1:0-1643 GCA_964468785.1 Candidatus Woesearchaeota archaeon | reverse complement strand
AATCACAAACATAACCAAAACAGCCAAAGCGATATGAGAGAATTCCTTCCTATCCATAAACCTTCAAAATAAAGCAATTTAATAAAGCTTATGGGAGAGTCAAAGAGATATACTCGCAGATAATAAAGTATAAATACCTATTCAGATAAAATCTCTAATGCTCAGAGTAAAAAAAATAACTGAAATTGTAGGAAAAAATGTTTTCACTTCAGAAGGAGATTTTTTCGGACAAGTCGACGATGTAAATCTTTCAGAAAACAAAATAGATGGATGGAAAATAAAAGTAGGTTCATCTTTTCTTTCGATGTTCGGAGGAGCTCGTGGAGTAATAATTCCTCATCAATTCGTAAAATCAATCGGAGATGTGATGATTGTTAATAAAGGATCTCTACCTTTCCGCTCCGAATCCAGCGAAATCTCTCAGGACGCGGAACAATTCTAAACCTACAAGAAAGTTTAAATATATAAGTTAACAATTAAAGAAATGGCAAACAGTTTCATTTATGGGGGCGACACAATTCTTTCACATCCGATATTCGTCGAAACAATCCTTCCGTTCATTCTCGTATTCACGATAGTCTTCGGAATTCTTCAGAAATCAAAGATTTTCGGAGACGGAAAAAAACAAATTGACTCTTTAGTCGCGCTCGTTGCCGGACTTTTACTGGTATCTTTCGCTCAGGCAGTTGGAATAATCTTACAACTAACAGTTTTTCTTTCAGTTTCACTTGTAGTAATACTTGTTCTCCTTCTTATACTTGGAGCATTTGTGCCAGAAGGAAAATTCTTCGAAACAATGATGCCAAAAGCAGTCCAGTATACAATAATTCCCCTTGCATTTGTTGCCGTCACGATAGCAGTAGTTTATATAACAGGATTTTGGGAATACCTGTATGACTGGATTTATCTCGGTTCGGAATCAACAATATTCATCAACATCTTCTTTGTTGCAGTAGTTGTTGGTGCGATAATTGCAGTAATTTCTGGAAAAAGCGGTGGAAAATAATCTGACACAAAATCTTTAAACAGAACCCTCTCAAAAACCTGATGAGAAGCTTTCCATTGAAATATAAACTGGACAAAAAAGTATATAATTTTTTTAGATACTTTTTTTTCAAAATAGATTCTGAAAGAATTCACGAAATCCTTGTGTCTCTTGGAGAATTTCTCGGAAAAATCACCACAGTAAAAAAAATCATTACAAAATTTTACAAATTTGAAAGTCAAAGTCTAAATCAAAAAATTCTCGGAATAAATTTCCCAAACCCCATCGGACTAGCTGCAGGATTTGATTACGACGCGAAACTGACTCAGTTCACCCCATCTCTCGGATTTGGTTTCCAGTCCATTGGTTCAATAACTTACAAGCCTTACGAAGGAAACGAACCTCCACGCCTCGCTCGTCTTCCAAAATCTCTTTCACTCGTCGTAAACAAAGGACTAAAAAATTCCGGCGCCAGCGAAATAACACAAAAATTAAAAAAAATGAATTTTGAAATACCTATTGGAATAAGTGTAGCAAAAACAAACTGCAAACAAACAGCAAATCAAAAAGAAGGGATAGATGACTATGTTTCAACTTTCAAAATTTTAAAAAAGATATCAGTAGGGAGTTACTATGAATTGAATATAAGTTGCCCAAA
>CAYXWK010000148.1:0-1652 GCA_964468785.1 Candidatus Woesearchaeota archaeon | reverse complement strand
GAAAGAATTATTACATCTTAATAATTCCTATTTGTGGCTTCACCTCTTGCTATTAGAGAATAAATAAAAAAATCTTACTTTTTCACAAAAATGGTTTTGGAATTAAAAAAATTATTATCATCAGAAAAGGTTCTACTAAATTCACTAGGTGTCATATAATTCAAAGAACCGTGTGGTCTTAAGTTATGATAAAAGAACATATATGCGTTGTAAGCTTGAAAAACATCTTCAATATTTTCAAAAGAATTCAGTTGAACAAACTCTCTTTCAAGACTTGAATGGTGTGATTCAATGAACGCTTGTGAATTAGGATTGTTCTTGTATCCAAACTCATGAGTTATTTCCATTTCATCCATGAATGATTTAGTTGCTTTTGATTTGAATTGAGGACCATTGTCTGTTCTTATTATGAGTTTTTTAGGGTCAGCTTTTCTGTATGAAATACCGTTGTAAACAGCTTTGATAAAATCTTTTGATTTACTTGAGTGTCCTATCTGTGAAGAAACTATCGTCTTATCAAAAGCATCAATAATATCCAGTATGGGAACAAAGCCATCTTTCGTTGTAGGAATAAATTTAATATCTCCTTCCCAGAATCTATTGGGAGCATCTATTTCATGATTGCTTGGTCTTTTCTTTGGATGTTTGAAATGGTTCCTGTATGGTCTAACAAGGCCTAGTTCTTTTCTTAATCTGTAAATCTTTTTGTGGTTAACAATTATTCCAAATTGGTTCTTAAAGACAACAGATAACTTCTTATCTCCAAGAGATTTAAAGTAAAAAGTTGGATCGTTTGGATTATTATTAGAATAAATTGAAATTATAATCTGTTTAATACGTTCATCCTCAACAATTTGACCATCGATAGTATAAGAGAATCCTACGAATCTTTTTTGTTTTGGTTTAGCTTTTATAGTCTCAACAACAAAGAACAACCTTGTTTTGAAGTAAAAAGAACTTGAACTCATATGAAAATAATCCAGAAGATAACTCAGGCAAACACCATAATTTCTGTATTTAATAATAAGAAGCAATTTACCAATATCTGTACAATTCACTTGTGGTTCATGTTTTTTTTTAAAAGTTCTACTTCATCTTGCAATATTCTTAACTGTAATTCTTTTTCAAGAAGTATCTTTTCATAATAATTGAGTTTTCTTTTAAGATAAGCAGAATCATTAGAATTGTTGGGATCATCAGACCTAATTATTCCAGCTGATTCATAAATAATTGGAGGAATCTTTGAGTAATCAGAAATCATAGACTTAGTTCTTCCTTTTTTAGTTTTAAACACAGAATCATCATAATTAGACTTTTTGTACTTTTGAACCCATTGAGAAAGAGTGTTAATTGGTATAGAATACTCATCAGAGAACTCTTTTAAAGACTTTTCACTGTTAAGATATTCTTTAACAAGTTGCAGCTTTAAATCACTGGAATAAACCTTTTTCTTTTTCATATTCTCACCCCTTATTTTATTTTACCATTTCTTTCATTCTTCTCCAATCTCCATAAGGGGTGATTAGGAAAAGAGATGAAAGCATAGAACAACCGCTTCAACAATCAGACGTAATAATAGCAGGAGGAAAAGGGATAAGAAAACAAGAAAACTTCAAATATCTAAAAGAAATAGCAGAAAGATTAAACGGGGC
>CAYXWK010000147.1:0-1654 GCA_964468785.1 Candidatus Woesearchaeota archaeon | reverse complement strand
CATCGGATTGGAAGACCCAGATATTCTAACAGATTCAAAAGGAGTAAAACACGTTTATTTCACTATTCCATTTCTTCATCATCGAAAAGGAAAGCCGTTTTGGGATATGTATTTAGGTCACGCGTCAGGAGATAATTTAGAAAATTTAACGATGGGAAAACCGGTTTTGCGTCCAAAGTCAAAAATTGACGGCTTCAAAGAGCTTTGCCCGACATTAAATAATTTTGAAAACTCTTTTCATCTCGTAGAATCCAATCATTACGAAGACAAATATTTTTCAGCTATTTCAGTAGTTAAAGCAAAAGATTTTTCTTCTGAATGGGAATACTCTCACATTGCACTCAATCCTCTAAAAAGTAAATTTTCTTGGTGTTCTGGACACGTCTCTCCCTGCCGTTTAATTCAAACTGATTTAAAAGATGACTTGCGTCTTCTTATTTTCAATGGAAGAAACAAATCAAAATTTATTAATGGGGTGAAAACTTATGGGGATTTCCTTCCAGGTTTTGCTTTATACAATCCTCGCACTGGAAAAGTTCCTTGGATTTCTCCTGAACCTCTTTTCAAAGACCCGAATTCAACCGGAATAACTTTTGCGAGCGACTTTGTGCAAACCTCTAATTCAGAAGGAATTTTATACGCCCACGTTAACGACTCGTTTATCCGAGCATACAAATTAAATCTTAGAGAATTAAAAAAACTTCTTCCAAAAAACTAAACTTTTTTCTTCGCCAAAATTTTTTTCAGTTTAGGCCACTCATCTTCATCAAGAATGTAGCCGACGCAATTTCTCGCACCACATAGGCACGGATGTTCCTTATAATCTTCCAAATCATATCCGTAGTTGTAACTTATTTCTTCGCCTTTCTTTATATCTCGTTTTGCAATTATCCATATATGTTTTCCGTCAATCTCAGTCTCACAATTTGGTTCACAGCTGTGATTTATATATTTCGCAGTATTCCATGGAACATTTCCATCAATATCTTGCTTCTTGTTTAATTCAAAAACATAAACTGCCCCAACTTCAGGATTGCCTTTTGAAACTTCCAGTTGTCTCTGCGCTCTTTCTTCAGCATCTTTTTTGGTAATTATTTCTCCAACATACTCTATGACCTTTTCACCTTTCTTAATGTTTCTTCTGGCGTAGACTCCTGTCCCGTGTATCTTTGACCTCTTCAAAAAAATATTTTTTTCCATTTTATCAAAATAACAATTTGTTTTTTTTCACACTTTCGTAAGCTACAATGAACATGCCGGCATTCCATCCTTGATTTCCCTCATTTTTTCCAATCTTTCCGCCGAGAGGTTTTCCGTTTTCTCCCTCAAGCCATTCTGAAAATAAGGGCTCAAGCAAATTTGCTTTTGCTAACTTTTCCAATTGTTCTTTCGCCTCTTTAAATTTTTTCATTTTAACTAATGCGCAGACATAAAACCCTCCTATAAAAGTCCATATACCGCCATTCAAATAATGGTAAGGAGTTCCGGCCGCGCAATCTAAATAATAATCCTGCCATTCATTTGAATTTGGAAAAATCGGCGGATGAATCGCTTTCATAGGAAACGGCTCCGCAATTTTTTCTTTTGCTATATATTTTAAAATCTTTTCCGCGCGTTCGTCGTCAGCCAATCCATAAATTATTGCGAGCAAATT
>CAYXWK010000146.1:0-1656 GCA_964468785.1 Candidatus Woesearchaeota archaeon | reverse complement strand
GTGATTTTTTTTATGAAGTCTATAAGCATCTATTTAGTGTTCAACATTATAGCATAATAAATTAGTGGCGTTACAATACTCATCGATATGAATACCAATTACCTCGTTATATGAAGACATTTTTAGGGCTCTGGCTTTGATTCTTCCAAAAAATATTTCCGTTTCTTTATCGCCTTTAAAATAGCCGAGGGTTTTTCGAGACAAGTCATGAATCTTCTCCAAAATAATACCATCTGTGACTGATAAAAAAGGTCTAAGCTCCAAGCTTTTTCGATAAAGTTTAAGCGACTTATTCCATTCTCGTATTCTTTCATAATATTTGGCCATTCTGTAAGTTGCTTCATAATTTTCTCCATACAGTCTTTCGTAAATATTCAAGTAAGCTCTTGCCTGACTCATGTTCCCACGCTTAATTTCATTAGTTATCGCATAATAATGGGGCCTCTCCTGAAGGGGATAAAAAAACAAAGCCTGGGTGTGGTTACCCGTGACGTGGAAAATTTTTCCTATGAACACTAATTGTAACAACAAAAATACTCCAATAAAGATTAATGGATTGAAATCAATTGAATCTTTGATATCTAACGACAATCCGGCCAAAAAGAACCACAATAATAAAAAAGAATTGTATTCAAATGTATGGTCGAAAAGGAATACTACCGACAAAGCCAAAAATGAATAAAAAAAGATATTCCTTTTGCCTTTCTTTAAAACGTAAGTCAAAAAAAGGATAAAGAAAAGGCCTGCAAGAATCCCGTTTTGAGAAAAAATGTCAAGAATCAAATTATGGGAGGAGCCGGCTCCTTCACTATACCCCACTTGCTTACTTGCCGATATGTAACGGTAGTTGCCCGGACCAGCTCCAAAAAATGGCCGGTCGATTATCCCTGAAACAGCATCGGCAAAATATTTATCCCTAAGTCCGAGAAGGCTTCCATTTTCCGAAATTACTTTAAATGTAGTTGAAAGAATCAGTGAAACGGTAAGGACAGCCAGAACTGCCTTAATAAGAAAGCCTTTTTTTGTGAATTTATTTTTATATATAACCCAAGCGATCGTTAAGACCGCCAAATAGGTTGCTCGCGAATAGGAAATAATAATAAAAAATAGCGATACAATCCCGATCACGCCTGAGGGAAACAAAAAAAAAGGAGTCAAAAATAAATTACCGATTTGGCTATGGCCGAAATAACGCATTAAACTTGTTCCCTTGCTCACAAGGTCCACAGGAAATAAGAGGGTGGAAATAAACGCAAGCGAATAAACTACTGACGCAAATAATACGAATTGTTTGTATCTGCTACTCAGTACTTCCTGCTGATTGTATGCAATAATCAAAACCAAAAATCCGGAAAAATAAATAATGGTTGTTTCTAAGGCTATTTGCTTATGGTAAGCAACAAAAACAGAAATCAGTGAAAAAATCAAAAAAAATACATAAAGAATTGAACCCTTGGGGAATATCACTCGCTTCTTATTTAAGAAAATTCTAAAAAATAGCATGAAAGGGATCGAAACCGTAAATATAAATAAAATTTCCGACAGCCAAGGGAACGGAAAAATATCACCTACGAAGAGGGTTAATAGAAAAAGGTATAGCCACATAATGAATAAATCAATCTTAACATTTATTGTGTATAATTTGCTCATAATGAA
>CAYXWK010000145.1:0-1657 GCA_964468785.1 Candidatus Woesearchaeota archaeon | reverse complement strand
CATGAACTTCTTTAGAGAAGGATGCATGTCCACTGAGTGTTGCTGGGCAATTGATTCGTAAAACTGATACATAATCATCACTGCTAGAAGAATGGAAGTTCCGCCGGAAATTGCTCCCGTTAAGTCAGCTACAGATGCAAGAAGTCCGATTGCTATTCCTCCCATTATTGTCAAAGGCATTATGTATCTCTTTAATATAGCTTCTAAAACGCGTGGGTCTTTTCGGAATCCCGGAAGCTGGAGACCATGAGAAAGTATGTTTTTTGCCTGAGTGGTTTCATCCATACCAGAAGTTTTTACCCAAAATACTGCGAAGATTGCTGAAAAGACTGAGAAGAATAAAACATGTGCAATAGCCTGCCAGATGAAAGAAGTTTGAAGACTTCCTCTCAGAACCGCTTCAATAATGTTTGTGTGAGATACCCAATAAGCCAAACCAGAAACCGGTTGACCTTGAGAGAATCCTCCAATGAAAGTAGGATAACCAAGCCACCTTTCTAGCAGCCCCCCGAAACGTTGAATGTTTGCTACTAATGCTGCAACTAATATTACCGGAATGTTAGAGGAGTAAAAGAATTTCAATGGCCATTTTACGGAATATCCCCTCACTCTTTCATAAGACAGAGGAACTTCCACTTTTAGCGACTGCGCCCAGACTACGACGAAAAATACGACAATTGTTGCAAGAATAGCTGATACTGAAATCAACGCCTCTGTCGCAACTCCTCCTATTATGGACTGAATTATCACTAATACGTGACCAGTACAAGGAGTGTTTGCAAAATCCGCAAGACAATTTTCTCCAGTTACTCCGATAAACTGGAAGAGGGCTGTGAAAAGATGAAGTGAGACTCCTGCAACGATGAATAGTGAAACTCCTGAACCGAATCCCCATTTTTGAACTACCTCATCCATGAGCATTATTGCGAGTCCACCGAGAATTAACTGACCTATAACTATCCATGTGAATCCAGGATTTGCCTGAATTCCGCCCATCATTACATAAATTATTGCTTCAAAAACAATGAAGAAGAGGACTCCAAGTTTTTGCAATCCCTGAAAATATCTCTTTCCTTCCGGAGTTTTAGTATCTATCCCGAGGATACCTGAACCAACCAGAAGCTGAAGTATAATAGAGGACATCACTATTGGACCAATTCCTAGAGAGATTAATGAACCGAACTCTGAAGCAAGAATAGTTTGTAGAAATGCGAATTGTTCGAGGAAACCGGGAGAAGTGCCGTATAAGGGAACGTTTCTAAGAATGAAAAAAGTTGCAAGAATAATGAGAGTCCACTTCAGTTTTGTGTTGAAATCTACGCGTTTTTCAACCGGCTTTTTTACTTCCGGAAGATTATACAGGATGGGCTTTATATTAAATGGCATCTTAACCAAGAGATATTTCGCTACCTGCCTCTTTAATTTTTTCCATAGCTTTGATTGATGCCGCAGAAGCTTTAATCTTTATTTTTTCTTTAAGTGTTCCTCCTGCGAGAACTTTGTAGCCTTCCAAATTTATTTCTTTTTGACCGAAGAATTTTTCGGAAATATCTTTCAAATTTATAGTTTTCAGTTTTATTTTTTGCTTTCTGCGTAATGCCTTGTCCTTTCCGAAATAGTCATTTTTATACTTGTTAAGAACCAATGTTTTCTTTTG
>CAYXWK010000144.1:0-1682 GCA_964468785.1 Candidatus Woesearchaeota archaeon | reverse complement strand
CAAAAGAATTGATTCTCTAAAATTAACAAAACCTATCTTCTTGAAAATGCCCGTAGATTTTTCAGAAGAAGAAACCCGCGAACTATGTGAAGTAGCAAAAAATCATAAAATCGAGGGATTAATATTTGGAAACTTAACAAAAAACAAAAACAATCCAGTATTCGACAAAAATGAAATAGAGAACGCACCAAAAGGAAACTTCTCTGGGCTTCCAACTAAAGAAAAGTCAAACAGACTGATAGAATTCGCATATAAAAACTATAAAAAAAGATTCATAATAATCGGCTGCGGAGGAGTTTTTTCTGCGGAAGACGCTTACGAAAAAATAAAACTTGGGGCGTCCTTAATTCAAATGATTACCGGACTCGTATATGAAGGTCCCGGAATTGTCTCAAGAATAAATTACGACCTTGCCGAACTTCTAAAAAGAGACGGATTCAAAAACATATCTGAAGCGATAGGTACTGGAAACAAAGCAAATCTTTATAAATAAAATTCCCTCTAAATACGAATGAGGTTCGGTAGTTTCGCAGACATTATCTTCCAATGGGAATATCTCGGCGTCTTTGATTTCATTCTCCCATTCTTATTAATCTTCGCTGTTGTGTTCGGAATTCTCGGACAAATGAAAATTTTCGGAGACAGAAAAGGAATTCATGTAATTATTGCAATCGTGCTTGGACTTCTCGCAAGTCGATTCCCTCTCTTCACAGATTTTCTTAACATAGTTTCTCCAAGACTTGGAATCGGACTCGTAGTTCTTCTCGCACTTCTAATTCTCGTCGGAATGTTTTCTCCCGGAGGGCAAAGAGGAATAATAGCTTATATTTTAATGGGCGTGGGGGTAATAATATTCATTGTAGTAATAACTTCTTCATTCGATATCTTCGGATTCGGTTATGGGGCTTGGGGATTCACAGATTCCGAACTCATTGGATACGTTCTTCTTATAGCTGCACTAATCGGAGTAATAGTTGCAGTCGTTGTAAGTGGAAGTTCTGGAAGCGGACATTCGTCTGAACACAAGTTAAAAGACGGAATAAAGGCTCTTTTTGGAGAGGGATAATCCGTACAATTCATTCCAAAATTCAGAATAGAAATTACAAATGTTCACAAAAACAAATCTCAATAAGTTTAAATAAACATCATTCCGAAAAATTTAATGAATGAGCCCTTATCTGCAATACTCCCATTAGTCGCGTTTCTGATATCTTTCCTCGCATCATTCACAATCTTCTCAAAAACAGAAATTCTCTCCGATAAAAAATTTCTCAACATCTTAATTTCGTTTCTCATCGCCGCATTTTTTGCAACTGAGGCAATAGGTTTGGAACTAACAAAAGTCATCCTTCCCGCTTTCGGAATTCTTTCCGTGGGAGTCATATTCATTCTTGCAATGGCAGGATTCGTAGAAGCAGATAAAGGATTTTACAAATCAATAGGATTGGGTTTCGTCGCACTGATAATTCTGACTTTCGCGCTAACAAGTTTCACTTTCTTTTTAGACATTGGAGAAAAAGCATTAAACTCCGGAGCGTCCTATCCTCCTTTGATAACAAATTCCCTGCTTTTCGTTCTAACGGGTGGAGGACTTTGCTGGGCATTTCTTAGAAAAGGATACTAGTTCTTTTTGTGTGCGTGAAAATGCTCTGCATGATGAGGATGTCCTGCCTTATGAACTT
>CAYXWK010000143.1:0-1719 GCA_964468785.1 Candidatus Woesearchaeota archaeon | reverse complement strand
GAAAACTCCATCAACTTCAAGTTCTTTTTTCCCTTCATGTTCTCTATCCAGAATTACTGAGCGGACAAATTTATCTCCTTTTATTTCCACGACGTTTGTCTTGGTCAAAACTTCTATTTTCTTGTTGCTCTGAACTCTCTCTAAGTTTATCGGTTCAGGTCTTATTTTTTCTCCCCTATAAATTATATAAACTTTTTTTGCATGCTGGCTCAGAAGCAGCGCATCTTTTGCCGCGCTGTCCGACCCTCCGACAACAGCAACTGTTTTGTTTTTGTAAAGCGGGCCGTCGCATAAGGCGCAATACGCTACTCCTTTGTTCTTGAACTCCTTGCTTCCAGGGACTTCAAGTTCTCTCCATTTAGTTCCCGTGGCAAACAAAACTGTCTTTCCAGAATATTCATTTTTGTTTGTCTTAACTTTGAAATTTCCGCTCTTGCCGGAAATTTTTTCCGCTCGCTCTTCTTTTATCGTCACTAAATCATATTCCTCCGCGTGCTTCCTGATATTTTCAGCAAGCTCATTTCCGGTGAGACGTATAAATCCCGGATAATTTTCAACAACGTCGGTCGTGGTTATAACTCCTCCAACTGGAAGTTCAGAGCCGTACGAAGCTCCAAGAACCAGCGCTTTCAGTCCCATCCTCGCAGCATACATTCCGGCGGCAAGTCCGGTAACCCCTGCTCCCAAAATCACCATATCAAATTCTTTTTCTTTCATTTTATCCTCAATACTTTTTTCAGTTCAATTTCGTTAAAGCCCACAATTATTTCCTTTCCAACTTCCACTACCGGAACTCCATACTGCCCAGACTTTTTTATCATCTCTTTAGCAGCCTTCGTGTCTTTCGAAACATCAAAATTCTCAAATGCAATCTTATGCGCTTTCAGAAAATCTTTTGCTTTCTTACACCAATGACACTCCGGCGTCGAATAAACTTTTACTTTCCCCATTCTTGCAAAACGCCAAATGCTTATAAAAACATTTCTTTTATTTAATCAATGGACGAAAATCTTTTGCGTTATCTAAAATCAAAAAATATAAATTTTGAAATGCACACTCATCCAGCAGTTTTCACAGTTGCCGAATCAAAGAAAAAATCTGCAGAAATTCCCGGCGTATTCCATACAAAAAATCTTTTTCTCAAAGATACAAAAAAATTTTACCTTGTCTGTATGGCTGCCGAAAAACGCCTAAATCTCAAGGCTCTGGAGGAAAAAATTTCATCCTCAGGAAAGCTGAAGTTTGCTTCAGAAAAAGAACTGAAAGAAAATTTAAACGCAACTCCCGGTTCTGTCTCGCTCTTCGGAATGATTTACGCGAAAAACACCGTTCTAGTAATTGACAACGAGATTCTCGCAGCAGAAAAAGTCGGATTCCATCCGAACGTAAATACATCAACTCTTGTTCTTCTCCAAGACAATCTAATGAAATTCCTAGATTCAGTAAAATGTGAAAAATTCTTCCTGGAGCTATAATGAAAAAATCATCTGCCTTTCTTCTCGCCTCTCTAATAACTCTCGTGATTTTTTCGAATTATCTTCTCTTCAATTCCTTCCAAACTGAAAGGACGACTATAGTTCTATCGCGTGCAATAGATGGAGACACTTTTGTTTCTTCCGAAGGGCAAACTTACCGTTTGATTAATGTAAACGCTCCCGAGAAATCAGAAAATGGTTATGAAGATGCAAAATCTTTTCTTGAAAGATATGAAAATAAAAC
>CAYXWK010000142.1:0-1719 GCA_964468785.1 Candidatus Woesearchaeota archaeon | reverse complement strand
GAAGTGAAACATAACAAACAAAAAGAAGATAAAAGCAATACTAGCCATAATAGCAAAACTTCCAAAAACTGAAAGTATTGTAAGAAAATAAACAAAAGTAACAGATATCAGTTTAATATTTGCTCCAACAATAGTCAAAAGAAAAGCAACAACCCAATTAACTGATTTAGAAAATCCTCCAAATAAACTCATAATATCCCCAAATATTAAAAAGAACACAAACCAAGTCGCAACAATAACTATGGCTGAACTTTTACCTGCCTCCCTCTCTGGAGAAGAATCTCCTGGACTATCTGCTAAAGTATCTAACAAATGTCCGGGAATTTTTCCAAAAACATAATTCATAAAAACAAAATTTTCACTTTCAAGTACCTTATCAAATCCTATGGCCGGTTTTTGAAAATTTTCTTTTGTAGGAATCAAATCAAATCTTTCCGAGTTCCAGTCAACAAAAATCAAGCCAATTAAAATAATTCCTAAAACTATCAACGGAAGAATTTTGATAAAATCCTCAAAGTTGGATTTTCCGCTTCTGTTATGCATGCGCTAAAGTGATAATGAAACTTTATAAATCTTATCAAGGACAACTAATTCTTTTTAGGAGCATACTTATCAAGATAATGTTGCTTTGATTTAATTGGATTGTTAGATGAAGACTCTTTGCTTCCAATCTGGAGATTTTCAGGAGCATACTTATCAAGATAATCTTCGTAAGATTTATTTAAAAGCTCCTTCTTCTCAAAGCTTCTAGAACTTCCATCAATTTCTGCCTTCACAACATTGTCATAAAAATTCCCGACTTTATCAGAAACCAGATTATAAGAATAACAAGAACCATACAACGCAATCGCAGAACCAACCAATCCGATTAATATTCTCTTAGTAGTAGATGCTGCATTAAATCTCTGCCAAAAAGAACTAGGTACTGTTGGAAAAGAACCATCTGGTGAAGAAGAACTAGATGCTCCAGGAGAATTCTGCTGAGGACTAACAAAGGCCGAAGCGGTTTGAGTAGCCCGAACATTTTGAGAATCAGCTAATTCATATTCCGATTTAGCCCATTCAGTGAGACTGACTATATCTCGCTGTTTAGAATCTCTCTGGCTTGTCGGAGAAACTCTTACTTTCAAAGGACTGCGCACGCTGTCTTTCTCTTCTCGTAATTTCTCTGGAGTTTTTTCAACAGAATAAGAATTACCTTTGGAAGTTTTTTTCCCGTCAATTTGTTTATTCTTTCTCTCCCCAATTATCTTTTCTCTTTTACTAACCAACTCTGGCTTCTCTTCATGAATATACGAAACAAGTTGTTCTGGAACAATCTCATAATTTCTACCTCGCTCTCTGTTTATTTTATTTATTTGATTAGCAAGAGATCTCCCGAGAGGTTTACCGCCTACATAAGCAGATTCGACAAGACCCTCTACTCCACGCACCCATGCATGCAAATCTTCTCCCTCGCTTTCTCCAGTTAAATTTTCTAAAGTCATATAAATTACCATCTTTCAGAATATATAAACTTTTCTTATGTAGTCACTATCAAGAAACTACATAACAGAAAGTTTTATAAAGAAATACTTTCAAGAATAATTATGGCGCACTGGTATCAACCAAAAGAAATGATGCAAGAATGGCAGGCAAAAACAAAAGCAAAGAAAGATTCCTGCAAAGGCAGTTGGCTTGATAGCTATCCAGTTGACGGATCTTGCACACCAATTAAGC
>CAYXWK010000141.1:0-1750 GCA_964468785.1 Candidatus Woesearchaeota archaeon | reverse complement strand
TTGGTTTCTGGTGAACTTAATAAAAGAGTATTTATAGCTTCCTTAACGATAAAGAACACGAGGGGAATTGATATTTTGGGTTCAAATTCTGACGCTTCTAAATCTGTTGGTATACAAGTTAAAACCACAATTCACCCAAGAGCAAAATACCCTCAATGGATGTTAGGCGATAAAGCAGACCATTATTTTAGTAATAATTTGTTTTATGTTTTCGTCTTATTAAAAGAAGGACGAGAGAGACCCGATTTTTATATTGTGCCAAGTAGGGCAGTAGCAGAATATACTAAGAGAACCAATCAAGAGTATTGCGATAACATGAAGTCTAAAGGAAAGATGCCGATCACTGCTGGCAGAAGGTTTGCAGATCCAGATAAAATGTTTTTAGAAAAGTGGGATTTATTGGGTCTTTAGATTTTATACACAATTAGTTTGGTATCTCAAAAAGTTTAAATATTGGCGATAATTGTTTTAGGGAAGAGGTAAAATGAAAATTCTTGGATACATCCTGGCGGTTATTGGGATTGCGGGCATTGCGGCGTACTCGATTCCGGAGTTTTACACTTACACGAATGATTTTCTGAAGGGAACTTTTGGAGATAGTTTTGTTATGAGCTATAATGTTCTTCTTGTTGTCTCGATTGTATTAATTCTTCTCGGAGTTTTCTTTATCTTCAAGGGCGGGGGACGAAGACGCTCGAGCGGAAATGCTGAAGTTCCGATTTATCATGGAAGCCGAGTTGTTGGGTATAGGCGAGGCTGAAAAGCTTAAATAGAACTGTTAACTTAAAGTTACAATTGTAAACTTAAATTAACAATGAAAATCTCTAAAACTGAAGACAAAATAAAACAACTATTGTTCGACTATCCTACCCGAAGGTTTCATGTTCGGGAGATTTCCCGGCTCATAGAATCGTCGGCGCCCGCTGTATCTAAAGCGTTGAAAATTTTAGAAAATGAAGAATTTGTCTCAATAAAAAAAGGATTTTTACACGAGATACTCGCAAATAGAACAGAAAAGTTCATTGTAGAAAAAAAACTATCAAACCTCAAGAAAATTCAGGACTCTGGACTGTGGGATTATCTGAAAAAAGAGATTCCCCTAACAACTATTGTGCTTTTTGGCTCATATGCCCGAGGAGAGGACACAGAAAAATCTGACATTGATATTGCGGTTCTCGGAAAAGAGCAGACCTTAAATCTGAAAAAATATTCTGAAAAACTAAACAGGCCAATTAATCTGGAATTTATCAACCTACGTAAAATTTCGAAAGAATTAAGAAACAATATTCTGAACGGAACAGTCTTGGCCGGAGGGTTTGGAAATGAATTTTGAATATTTTGTCGAGAAAGGAGATGTGAAAATGCAAAGTGTTGACGAGAATTTAGCAAACGCATTAAAGAAAGAAAGTTTAGAAAGAATACATTTTGTCAGGAGATTAATAAAAAACTTGGAAAACCCAAAATATATAGTTGAAAATATTTACGATTTGTTGAGAGAACTGATTGAAGCAAAATTAGCTGCTGACGGTTTCAAGTCGTACTCGCACGAGGCGACAATTATCTATTTGAGAAAATTCAAGGACTTTACTGATGCTGAAATTAAATTTCTGGACGAACTAAGAAAAATAAGAAACGGATTAAAATATTATGGAAAAACAATAGAAAAAGATAAAGCGCAAAAAGTAGTCGAGTTTATGGAATCTTTGGTTCCCAAATTAAAGAAGCTCCTGGGCGAATGAAAACTAAAAAC
>CAYXWK010000140.1:0-1759 GCA_964468785.1 Candidatus Woesearchaeota archaeon | reverse complement strand
CTTGCTGCTCCGGGAACTGACATAATTTCAACTTGTGCAGGTGGAGGAACTTGTCAGAAAAGCGGAACATCCATGTCAACTCCGATGGCTGCCGGAAGTATTGCAATAGCAAATCAATATCTGAAAGAAATCGGAGAGAGCAGAACTCCCCGGGAAATTGAAGAAATTTTTAGAATAAATGGTCTGGCAGTTCAATATCCCTCATCAGTTGTTCCGCCACTGCAAGTTTGGAGAATAAATCTTATTTCGGCAATTTTAGATATGGATAAAACTTCTCCTGAAGTAAATCTGAATTCTCCTGAAAATACTCACTCTACTCCCTTTCCGAATGTGGAATTTGAATGTTCAGCCGAGGACTGGCAACTTTCAGAATTGAATCTTTACCTTTGGAAAAACGGAGAAATTGTCGAAATAAACGAAAGTGAAGTTAGTGGAACGCAAAATTCAAGCGTCTTCTCCAAAACATTTAGCGAGTCTGGGGAATATGAATGGAATTGTCTCGCTATTGATGCCAGAGAAAATCAGGCGTTTGCACAGGAGAACTTTACAATAACTGTCGGAGGAGAACGTGTTGTTGAGCTTTTGAGTCCTGAAAACGCAAGCAATCTAAATACTTCCCCGGTGTTGAATTGCAGAGTTAGTTTGTTGTTTGAAGAAATAGTTGACAAGACGAATGTTTATGTGTGGAATGAAAACGGAGAGGAAGTTTTTTCTGAAAGCGTTATGCCGGAAGAAATTACGAATTCTTTTGAGTTTGAGTTTGAGACTTTTCTTGAAAGTTCGGGAAGATATTACTGGAATTGTGAAAGTGATTTGTCTGGTGAACAAAAAATCTCGGCTTCTGAGAACTTCACTTTCTTTTTTGATGGAGTTTCCCCAATTATTTCATTAATTTATCCTGAAAATGCTGCGGAATTTTTACCAGAAGATATGCCGATGAGTCTGGAGTTTTCTGTAATTGAAGAATTTGGAAAGGAATGCAGAGTGAAAGTTAATAATGAAATTTTGGAAGTTATTGAAATTGAAAATGGGGGAAACTTTTCCATTGAGAAAGATTTTGTTGTTGGGAATTATATCTGGTCTGTTGAATGTGAAGATTTTGTCGGGAATGTTGGAGAGAGCGAGAACAGAACATTTTTTGTTGAGGATGAAAGTGGAACTTCCGGGGAAGATAGCGGAGGTTCCGGAGGAAGTGGAGGAGGAAGTGGTAATGGTGGCGGAGCTGGTGGTGGCGGAGGAAGTGGCGGTTTGCCCAACATTCCATCAGCCGGAAATGTAATAACTGAAACTCCTCAGGAAAATGAACCTATCGTTCCTGAAAAAGAAAATGATGGAGACACTCTGATTACGGGAAGAGCAATTAATGATATATTGGGGAATAGAATAACTTTTGTCGGTGGTATGATTCTCGCTCTTATTTTATTAGGGCTAATAGCTTTCTTTGTTTTAAGACGAAATAAAAAACGGAAAAAATAAGAAGATTGCCTAAATTTCAAATAATTATTTGGAGCGTTCTCTGTGAAGTCTTCTCTTTCTCTTTTCCTTCTTAAGTCTCTTTCTCTGCCAACGCCATCTCATCTGGCCTTTCTTCTTCCATCTTCTGGAGCTTCTTTTCATAGAGCGTTTAGAAAAATTCGGTTTATAAAGTTTGCTGACTTGGAGAGATTTTGTCAGAGATGAAAGAGACATTTAAGTCAAAGTAGGAATTCGCAACTACTCGGGAGAAATACTCAAACTTTTTATAATCTAATTCACAAGA
>CAYXWK010000139.1:0-1760 GCA_964468785.1 Candidatus Woesearchaeota archaeon | reverse complement strand
GCGAACAGGATATTTGCATTTGATTTGTTTAACAGTTTCATCTTGAGCGACAACAATGATTAATTGTCTCCCTAGTTTTTTCGCTTCATTTAAAAAGAAAATGTGTCCGGGGTGAATGCCGTCAAAAGTGCCGAACGTTAAAACTTTTTTGAGATTTTTTTCAGTCATGCTTTCTTAAAGATATTTTATCATGCCTGATTTAGCTTTTTAAAACAAAACACGTTCCAACATTTATTGGAACGTGTTTTGTTTTTGGCGGAGAGGGAGGGATTCGAACCCTCGGGACCCTTTCGAGCCCTCCAGTTTTCAAGACTGGTGCAATCGACCACTCTGCCACCTCTCCGTGTGTTTATTTTTCAATTTTACTGTTCGGTTTTTTGTTGTCTTCTATTGTGGTAACCGAATACTTATTGGCCACAAAGTATATATAAATTATGTCCAGTATGGCAAATGTGTTTGTTACAAGAATGATGATGAACCAATATTTATGAGAAAGTTGCGCCGCTTTCCATAGCGCGATTCCTTTCCAGATTAAGCTCCAGATCATAAGCGCCATAAGAAGAAGAAAATTTTCTTCAAGAAACAGCGCGAATTCTTGGTTGAACAATTCTTCCATACAGCTCACATCATAGCAGAAAAGGGGGCAATTTCAACTTCTGCAGTTCTTTTTGTTTTGTGAGGTATAATGCTAGAGTAAATTTGTGAAAACTCTAAATCCGAAATTCGAAGCACGAAATCCGAAACAATACTTAAATTCAAATTTTCTAAACCCGACACACAAATCAGTCGGGTTCCGACTGAAACGTCGGGATTCAAAACGAATTCGTTTAAAATTTTGAGATTAAAACATTTGAATTTGTTTAGGATTTAGAAATTAGAATTTAGAGTTTCTTTAAATTTTAATTTAAAAGTTATGCGTTATTTAGGAATTGATTTCGGTTCAAAAAAAGTCGGCATTTCCATTTCCGATCCGGAAAACACTTACGCTTTGCCTAAAGGAGTTTTGCCGAATGACGATAAGCTCATTTCTCAGATTAAAAAAATTTGCGAAGAAAATGAGATAACCGGAATCGTTTTGGGAGAATCAAAAGATTTGCAAGGAAAAGACAATATAATAATGAAAGAACTTGTTTCCTTCAAAGAAAAAATTGAAAAGGAGTTGAAATTGCCCATACATTTAGAACCTGAATTTTTTACTTCAATGGAAGCAAAACAGCTTCAGGGAAATATAAAATTGATAGACGCTTCGGCGGCGGCTATAATTTTAAAAAGTTTTCTTGATAAAATTAACGAACAAATACACAAACAAGATGATTAATTTTGATGATTTTAAGAAAGTTGAAATGAGAGTGGGGGAAATATTGTCGGCGGAAAAAATTCCGGAAACCGACAGGCTTTTGAAGTTAAGCGTTTCTTTTGGGTTGAAGGATGCCTCTCAAAACTTAGAGAAAGAAGATTCCGAAGGAGAGGTTCAAGAAAGTGTCCTAAGTCCGACTTTGGATACCAAAGTCGGACTTAGGACAAAGCAAGAAGAAGACATAAGGCAAGTTGTTTCCGGCATCGCGGAGCATTTTCCCGAACCGGAAAGTTTGGTTGGAAAACTTTGCGCTTTCGTTGTTAATTTGGAGCCGAGAAAAATAAAAGGCTTGGAAAGCGAAGCGATGGTTTTGGCGGTTTCAAGCGAAGGGAATTTTTCTCTTTTGGAACCTAATGAAGGAATTTCTCCGGGAAGTAAGATCGGTTAAGCTGATTTTAAATTC
>CAYXWK010000138.1:0-1794 GCA_964468785.1 Candidatus Woesearchaeota archaeon | reverse complement strand
CCTGCTAAGTCAGTGATATGAATAATAGTGTTATTCGCAGAACTTTTTATATAGACTACTCCTGTTTTTTCGTCCTTTCTTTTTTCTCTTTTGTCTTCTCTAACTTCTTCAACTTTTTCTTCAGCAGTTTCAACTTCAATCTTGTTTTCTTCTTCAGTCATTTTGTTCTTCTCCTTCCTCTATTTCAGTTTTCTTTTCAGACTCTTTAATCTTAGGTTTACTGGAAGCATTTTTAAGCTTAACTGACTTTTCATAAGTGACTGGAACAAGATAACTTGGAGAGTCCACGACTTTCCCGTTAACCAAAACTTTCTTATGAGTAATTCTTTGTCTCGCATGCGAAGGAGAATGTGCAAGTTCTTTTTTGTGCACTATTGTAGCAAGTCTTCTTTCAAGAAGGTCTTCAACTTTCAAGTCAAGAACATCTGCAATTCCTTCTACTTTCAGTCCAATCGCCTTTAGCTTTCCAAAGAAAACTTCCTGCTCTTCCAACGGAGCTTTAGAAAGTTCCTTAGCTCTATGTCTAAAATAATTAACTTTAGCAAGAGTCTTCCAAATTTCTCTTTTATTTTTTAGCCCGTATTTCTTAACTAACGCGTTTTCTTCTTTTATCCTTTCAGACTGATAGATTTGTCTCGGCTTTACATATTTCTTTTTCTTTCTTAACATCTTCCTTCACTCCCCGGAAAAAAATCTTCCAACCTTCCTAAATACTGAGCTGTCCGATATTTCACTACTTCTTCTTGAATTCGTCTAATCGTATCTTCTACAAGAGGTACAAAAATTCCGTATTCTTTAGGAATTATTCCGGAGCGGATATCTTTTTCTATAATTCTTGCGAGTTTTCTCATACCTTCGTAAGCGTGTAGCGCGGATTCAGAGTCTCCCTTTCTCGCAAAATGTACGGCTCTTCTTCCCGCCTCACCGATATCTTTAATTCTTGCCCGATAATTCTCATCTAATTCTTCTCTATGATTCATTACTTCTTTCCTCCAGTTCTCTTTACTGCCTGTTTCTTCGTCCTAAAGTGCGAGCGGGTTCTTTGTCCTCTGACCGGCAAACCATGAGTGTGCCTCACCCCACGATATGAACGAATTTTTTTCAGTCTTCTTATATCAAAATCTTTCTTTATATCAAGTTCAGTCCCGACATAATGTTTCGAAGCTCCGCTCTCTAAATCTCCTCTCCTGTTTTTCATAAAATCGTAAATATCTGCGTTTCTCAAAAAGTCCTCAATAGTTTTTATTTCCTCTTTACTAAGCTCAGAAATTTTTTTGTCTTTAGGAATTTTTAGTTTTGTGCAAACAGCGTTAGAAATTGCCCAGCCAATTCCTCGAATTTTCGTCAATCCAATGTAAACTTTTCTTGAGCCAGGAATGTCTCTCTGCAAAATTCTTACAAGAACTTCCTCTTCAATTTCCTGCGGTCTCCCTTTCTTTTCTTTCTTCTCGTCGGTCTTTTGCTCCCGCTTCTCGTCCTGCTTCGATTTTTGCTTTTCTTCTTTAGGATTTTGTTTAGCCATTTTATTGTTTCTCTTGTCCTCCCAAGAATTTTTCCAAACGATTAGCCAACTCGATTAATTCCTCTCCATGTTCCCGAGCAGCTCCCACAGCTCCGTCATCTATAACATAAGTATAATGCGCTCCCAAATTCTGAAGGTCTCTCTCCAACTCAATAGTTAACTTTCTGTTTGTTGGCATTTTACTCTTATAATCTAATTCCACTTCTGCAACCCCCAGTCCGCCCTTAATGCGTCCCAACCAATAACTGCAACCGAAAATATTTCTCACTACA
>CAYXWK010000137.1:0-1797 GCA_964468785.1 Candidatus Woesearchaeota archaeon | reverse complement strand
TGCACATTTAATCGAACACTTAGTTTTCACCGGAACAAAAACTCGAACTCACGAGGACATCTCAAGAGAAATAGAAAAGAAAGGAGGAATTCTCAACGCATTCACTTCGCAAGACGTAACCTCTTTCTGGTTCAAACTCCCAAGCGAGCACGTAATCGCGGGCCTCGACATCCTCTCAGACATTCTCCTAAATCCAACCTTCGACAAAGTAAAATTCGAAAAAGAAAAAAAAGTAGTAATTGAAGAAATAAAAATGTACCACGACGCGCCGCAAAGACACATCCATGATAAAATAGAATCAAATCTTTACGACAGCCCGCTCGGAGAAAATATCGCGGGCTCTGCAAAAACAGTTTCCTCGCTAGAAAGGGACTTCGTCTTCAACTTCTTCAAGGAAGCGTACAACCCATCAGATTACATCGTCACAATCGTGGGAAAAGCAAACTTCGGCAAAATCTGTGAGTACCTCGAAAAAAAATTTGAAAAGAGAAAATCAAAAATGAAAATACAAAAAATAAAAACCCTCAATAAAGAAACTATTGAAACTCGCCCCGGAATCGACCAAGCGCATCTAGTTCTCGCAATGCACGCGCCACAAATGAACGATAAAGACCACGCCGTTCTCGAAGTTCTCGACGCGTATTTAGCTCACGGAATGTCCTCGCAGCTCTTCCTCGAAATCAGAGAAAAACGCGGACTCGCATACACTGTCAAAAGTTCCCTCAATACAGAAAAAAATTACTCCTACTACTCAATTTACGTCGGCACGACAAAAGAAGCAGTCAGTCAAGTCAAAGCGCTAATTCTCAACGGTTTCAGAAATATAGAAAACATGACTGACAAAGATTTGAAAGAATCGAAAGAAATGCTCGCCGGCCTGAAAAAAGTTTTTTCTGAAGAGTCCTCGAACGTGATGAACGATTTAATGTTCCACGAGCTTGTCGGAAAAGCAGAAGACTACTACAACTATGAAAACAAAATATCAAAAGTCTCTCTCAAAGAAATAAAATCCCTCGCACAAAAAATGACGAAAAAATATTCTTCTGCTGCAATCGTCCCTCAATGAAAACACGTGCATTCATCTGCATTGACACTCCGAAGAACATAATTTCAGAAATAGAAAAAATTCAAGCCCAAATAGGAAAAAAAGAATTCATCGGAAAACTTGTTGAGCCTGAAAATCTCCATTTAACTCTAAAATTCCTAGGAGAAATTCCTAAAAAAACTCTTGAAGAAATAAAAAAAGAGCTTCGAAAGATATCCCATAGAAAGTTTGAAGCCACGATAGAAAAAGTGGGTTACTTCAAATACCTGGAAAATCCAAGAATAATCTGGCTCAAAGTCAATAGCCGCGAGCTCGAAAATTTACAGAAAAAAATCGACGACACTCTTTCACAAGTCTTCCCGAAAGAAAAAAGATTTATGTCTCATCTAACAATTGCGCGAATAAAATATGTAAAAGAAAAAGAAAAATTCTACGACTTCCTAAAAAGCATAAAAATCAAAAAAATAAATCTTCCTGTAAACGCCTTCAACTTAAAATCTTCTGTTTTAACGACGAAAAAAGCCGTTTACGAAACTCTCGAAGAATATCCTCTAAAGAGTTAATCTTTATCCTCTAAAGATTTTATTCTTTCAGAAACTCCCTGCGCTTCTCTCTCAAGACTTTCCTTGTATTCCTTCAGCATCTCAATTTTCTCGTCTTTCGTCAAAAAACCTCTTCCGGAAAGCCTCGAGCCACATTCATATCCACAGCACTGCATCTTCAAAATACCTCCTTACACCTATATCGCACAT
>CAYXWK010000136.1:0-1801 GCA_964468785.1 Candidatus Woesearchaeota archaeon | reverse complement strand
GAATTATCCTCAAAAAAATGGAATACGTACTTTCACTAGATTAGAGCTAGGAGAACTACTTAGTGAAAGCGGATTCAAAAAACAAGGATTTTATTATCCTTTTCCCGACTATAAACTTCCACAGATAGTATTTTCCGAAGACGGACTAAACTCACTAAATCAATTAACCAAATCTACAATTACCGCAACAGTAGATTACTCTAATGATATTGAACCTTCGTTCAACGAGATTCCGTTTAGTTACCTACTCTTCAAAGAAGGTGTTCTTCATAAGTTTTCTAATTCATTTTTGGTAGACGCAAGCATATGAAAAACGTACTTTTTAGTCAGGCACAATATTTGCGAAAAAGAGAGTTCATGATCTTAACTCAGTTAGTTGAAGAAAACGGCAAAAAACATATCACTAAGGAGGCAATTTATGAAGAAGGGGTTGATCATATCAAGTCAATTTACGAAAATTATCTTCTTCTCAAAAAATCTAAAAACAACTTTAAACTCCCAAAAACAGAGCTAGTCAACCAGCACATAGTTACGGAGTACATCGAGGGGACAAATCTTGCATCTGAAATCGAGTCTCTTCTCATCGAAGGAGAACTAGACGAGGCAAATTCAAAAGTTTCGGAGTTTATTAATTATCTGAATAAAATCCCGACGAAAAAAGCAAACCCTTATGAATCAGAAGAGTTCACTCAGCTGTTTGATCCGTCAAAGAAGCACGACACCGGGAAAGCAGTAGAATGTTGGTATCCAGGCTTTCATGACATCAACTTTGATAATTTCATCAAAAAAGGCAATGATTATTATTTTATCGACTTTGAATGGTGCTTTGATTTCCCACTTCCAAAAAACTTCTTAATGCTGAGAGCAATATTTTTTCTATCTCTGAAATTGAATCGAATTATCAAGTCGATGACGTCAAAGGATTTCCAATGTATCAGTTTTTATACCGACCTCTGGACACCAGTAAAATGGCTTAACTTAATCGAACATGACCGAGATAAACTACAACAGATGCTCGATTATGAGTACAATTTATTCTCTAAGAAGATAAAGCACTATG
Source organism: Candidatus Woesearchaeota archaeon (assembly GCA_964468785.1). Classification (GTDB taxonomy): domain Archaea; phylum Nanobdellota; class Nanobdellia; order Pacearchaeales; family GW2011-AR1; genus UBA73. Next base: position 741 of record CAYXWK010000136.1, on the reverse strand, counting down.
ATCCTCTTGGAGAGGTACAAGCAAATTACGAAAAAACAATCTTTTCAGAACCAGAAGCATCAAACAGAAACATTTTTGATCTCAGACAACAAATTCAAAAACTGTCTGAAATTTCTGAGAAGTTAAATCAGGAACTAGAAAATGAACGAACAGTTCGCATACAAAAAGAAGACGAACTTAACAGACAGAACATGCAGATAGACAAGCTCTCCGAGGAAAATCAGAGATACCAAACTCGATCTTTTCAATTTCTGAGAAAACTTGAGTCTACAAGACTCGCACAAATCAAACCGCTGAGGATATTTGTGCGGAAGACGATTTCGTTATTCATCAGGATTCTCAGCCTGTTCCGTCAGCACTAACCCCCATCTTATCGGCATATTTCTCTATCCCTTCTATGGTTGGACCATCGAAGACCACCTTACCATTTTCCATCATAATAACTCTGTTACAGTACTTTCTAACATCAGAAATACTGTGGCTGACAAATATCCCAGTCGCTCCATCCGACAACAACCCCAACATCTTTTGTAAGCTTTTCTTCTGAAAAGCCGCATCCCCTACCGAGAGAATCTCATCAAGAAGATATATATCAGCTCTGGCTTCTACCGCTATGGCAAACGCTAGTCGGACGATCATCCCACTGGAGTAGTTTTTCACTTGTAGGTCTATAAAATCTCCGATTTCAGAGAACGCCACAATCTCGTCAAACTTTTCTTCCATGTATTTCTTGGTCATTCC
>CAYXWK010000135.1:0-1806 GCA_964468785.1 Candidatus Woesearchaeota archaeon | reverse complement strand
ATAACTCGCAAGTTTTCCAATCGTCGTCGTCTTTCCCGCACCGTAAAGTCCAACCATCATAAACCTATTCGATTTCCCAAGAACCAGCTCGCGTTTTTTCCCAAGAATCTTAATCAACTCGTCGTGCATCAGTTTTATGATGTGCTCTTTCTTCTCGATTCCCTTAATTCTCTCGTCAAGTGCGTCTTTCTTTATCTTCTGCGAAATCTCCATCACAAGTTTCACATTAACGTCGGCCTCAATCAACGCCCTCTGCAAATCCTTGACGACAGAATCAACAAGCTCCTTATCAAGAAAAACAGCATTCGCTATCTTGTCCGTCGCCTTTCTCAAAACCCCGGATAATTTCTCAAGTACCATAAGAAACCCAGTCAATTCGCGGTTAATAAATTTGCTGTTTTTAGACAACAAAACATCAGATGATTACAATAAACTTTAAGAAAAGAGAGTATTCATAAAAATATGATAGATTTAATTCTACCACGAGGTGACGAACCACAACTTCAGATAGAAGAGTGCTTAAACTTTCTAGATAAAATAGAAAATTCTGCAGACATAAACAATAGGATTGAGATAAATATGAGAAACCTTAAGTGGATTCTCCCGTGTTCTGCCTTGATTGTAAGCCATAAACTTAATGAGCTATATAACCGAGGCTATGCTATTTCATTCATAGAACCTGAAGAAAAAAGTATTCGAGACTATTTGAGCACTGTGGGGTTTCCTCTTGGTGGAGGAGATTCTAAAAAAACACTTCTTCCAATTAATCACTTCATTAATGATGGAAGCTCAACAAAGGTCATAGAAAGAGAAATGAAAGAAGTATTCGAAATTGTAAGAATAAATTTTCCAAAAGAACTATGGACGCCAATTTTCTATCTGTTATCAGAGTTAACAGATAATATGGATCAGCACTCGAAATTTACGGTGGGTTCAATAATGGTTCAGTATTATAAAAATAAAGGTTTTATTGATATAGGTATTTTGGACAATGGGCTCACCATTCCGGGAGTTTACGAAAAAAACAAAATTGAATTCTCAACAGATATTGAAGCAATAATGAAATCAACAAAAGGAATTTCAACAAAATTCAACGAGGGGGGCAGAGGAAAGGGATTGGAAACTTCAAAGAAATTAGTTAATGATGGGTTAGAGGGCGAATTTTATATAATATCTAGAAAAGGAATGTTGATAAGCAAACAAAATAACGAAGATGTGATGAAAAAAACAAATTTTGCTTTGGGTGGAACTCTTGTTTATTCTAGATTTAACATACCGAAGAAAAACTTAAATATTTACGAGTATGTAGAATAACATGGCATTACATATTTTTTTAGAAGACTTTTTTGATACACAGATAATAACCAGAAAAGCGATGGAGGAATTCTTTGAAAATGTTAGTCAGACTACAGAAAAAGAGATTATTTTAGATTTCAAAAAAATAGAGTTTATCTCTCGGTCCTGTGCAGACGAATACCTTAAAAAGAGATCAGATACCAAAAAGAAAATAAGAGAGATGAATATGTCTGAAGAGGTAAAAAAGATGATTGCCTTAGCCTATTTGCAATACAAGAAAAATATCGGAATAGCAAACTAATTCACAAAAATCCTTCTATCAAAACTAAATCGCCCCGGCCCGCACATCATCAGCGCAATCGCAAAAACCATCAGAGCCAAAGCATATTCATATCCACCATTCATCGAAGAGAATCCTTTCTCAAATGTCGTCCAAACCGCAACAAGCATCTCAAACGCAATCAGCGAAGCGGAAATTCGGGTCATAAATCCAACAATTAAAAAAATTCC
>CAYXWK010000134.1:0-1826 GCA_964468785.1 Candidatus Woesearchaeota archaeon | reverse complement strand
CTGAACAAGTAAATTTATATATGCAAGTTTTAGAAAAATAATATGAAAATATACAACTGCATTGTGCAAACCGAATGGAAAAATAATCCCTACATTCAAAGACTGGATATCCGGGCGACAAATCCGAGAGAAGCAATAAAAGAAATTATGAATCTACAAAAAGTCGCAAAAGAAATAGTTGTACCTGCGCAAAGAATAATAATGATTGCTGTGAGAGACGAGGGGGAAGAAGAGCCACTAAAAGCAGTATTCTTAAGAGACGAGCCTCGGAAAGACGAATATATTAACGCAACAATAACGAGAGAAAATGAGGGAAACTATATCAGTTTCTAAATATTATAACGATTTTTGCAACAGCGATAAAATTCTTAATTTTTAGAAAATTATTTCTATTTATTTTCCTCACAAAACAAGAGACCTTTTTGTAGAGGCGATTATTTGATTTGTCTTTTTATTTCTTCTTTTTTTATTTTAAATTTAGAATTTTCAGCAGCCCTTATTATGAAATTAAAAACAGAATCGTAGTTATTGTTATATTCATATATATCCATAGAAGAATTTTATTCCCATGCTTCTTATTAGCCGTTTAGATTTAAAGACTATCTTTTTATTTCCTTAATTATGTTAACATACTTATCCATTGAATCGCTAGGTTTTCCGTAAGTCGCGCAATTTCCCTGGCATATGCTTACTTGCATAGCGATGTCATAAATACCTTCACAAACCTCATAACATTCACTTAGAGTATATCCTGAAGTTTTTGACCAAACATCTTCCTTATTATTGATTGGTGTGTCTTTTTCTTTAGTTTTCTCTCCAGTTTGAACATTTGCAAACGAGTTTTCACTTGTTTCCTGACTCTCCGGAGCTTGAATAGAGGATGTATCAGAATCTTCCACCCCAAACATACCCCTAATTACAAGTAGCAAAAAAATAGCTCCAAGACTTGTCAAAATCCAATGTCTTCTAAACCAGTTTTTTCTTTTTTCTTCTTTCATTTTATATTTTAGCCGCTGCTTTCTTAGCTATTTCTATTAGTTCTTCATAATTTGTTGAAGCTCCGTACATATAAATTCTCATATATACATCCTTTTTTGTAAACTCGACAATATATTCTCTATTTCCAAATTCTAAATGAGTATATCTTAATGCTCTGGATTTATCTCCAATCTTGGGGTCTGGCATAATATCTACTCTAGCTTCTTCTACTGTTTCGGGCTCGTCTTCAAGGAAGTTTCCGATATTCTCAAGAAGGTATTTTGATATTGACTGCTCAATAGTTGTTCTTTCAAAAATTGAATCTCCTTTTGTAAATTTAATAAAATAACCTTCAATCCAGCCTTGACTTCTCCCAAACTCTCCAATCTCAGACTCTACTCGGGGAGATTTGTCTGCAACAGAAAATCCAGAAGGGAGGTTTGATAACTCTAAGACTAATTCAGAAGAACTCTTGGTCGTTGGTTTTATCTCTTGAGTTTGTGTTTGTGTTATCTGACCAAGAGGGAGATCAGATTCAGATTTTAAAGAACTATTGAATAAAAAGAATCCACCAAGAAGCAAAACAACTGCTCCAATAATGATGCCGATTACAATATTTTTATTCATTTTTTACAAGTAACAATTAATATTTAACATATTTAAATGTTACGCTAATGTTACCCTTTCCTTTAAATTAATGTTGCGCCCTTAATACATGAAAAAGAGCGAACTAAAGAAAGAGATTTTCCTGAAGAAAGGCGAATTAAGAAAGAAGGTGTATGTCTCATTAAACAAACCAAAAACCGCAACCGAACTCGCAAAAGAATTAGATACGCATAGAAGTGCAG
>CAYXWK010000133.1:0-1850 GCA_964468785.1 Candidatus Woesearchaeota archaeon | reverse complement strand
CTTTGAAGTAGATTTGTTTCCATAAAAATTTAAAATTTTTTAGATATATAAATCTTGTTATTACTCTATAATTAGAAAATCTTAAATAACCTCTTATTGTTTTGACTTTATGAAACCAAAACATATAGGAATTATACCTGATGGAAATCGCAGATGGGCAAAGTCAAAAGGTGTTGCAGAATATCTTGTCCATTCGACTCCAGGCAACTATAATAATTTATCAAGAATATTTGAAACTGCGAAAGAAGAAGAAGTTGAAACTCTTTCTATATGGGCATTCTCGACTGAAAATTGGGATAGAGAAAAAAGAGAAGTAGATGAACTTTTAGAGGTAATTGAAAGAGGTATTGATAGCTTTTATCTTGCTTCACCAAGAGACCAATACAAATTTAGATTTATCGGAAGAACAGATAGAATCCCAAGAAGGATGGAAACAAAGATTCTAGAACTAGAAGAAGAAACAAAAAATTATTCTAGAATACAAATAGTATTGGGTATTGATTATGGTGGAAGAGATGAGATTTTAAGAGCAGTTAATCAAGCGATAAGAGAAGGAAAAGAACTTAATGAAAAGGGATTGGAGAGGCTTTTAGACACAAGGGATATTCCAGACCCTGACTTGATAATTAGAACTGGAGAGGAAAAAAGATTGTCTGGATATTTGCCTTTTCAGTCAACTTATGCAGAATTAATTTTTTTAGATAAACTATTTCCTGACTTTACCCCACAAGATTTAAGAAATGCTATCAAAGAGTTTGAAGAAAGAAAAAGAAGATTTGGAAGATAATTCTCAGCGAAGCGAAACTAAATGTCCGAAGGACTAAAAGCCCCAGCCCGTTTTTTTATCAATCAGCGAGGGACAAATTGAAATGAACATCGCGATTAAGGAAAGTTAATTTCTCCCGCGAGTTTACGAGCTGGCTGAGAAATTAATTTGGGAAAATCCTTGCAGGATTTTCTCTTTAATCGCTGTTATGTCTTCCGAGGGCAAAGCCTGAAAGCCTGCAAGGCAGGACAAGAAATTCTGAAAGAATTTCGCAGAGTTAAAATCACTTTTCTGGGTGGGAAAATTAATTTGACGCGCGCGTTTTAGAAAACCTTATATAGGCAGTAATTATCAATATATTATGGCAGAAATAATAAGTACGAACAAAATTTATGAAACCCTTGTCGAACTAAAGAGAGAAGTAGATTTCATAAAAAATCATATGGTTGATGTAGATGTAATTCTAACACCCGAGGAAAGTTTCGAATTAGATGAGAGTTTAAAGGATTTAGAAGAAGGAAAAACGTTCTCTCTTGAAGATATAAAGAAAGATAGAGAAAATGCTTGAGCTACAATTTTCTTCTCAGGCGAGAAAATTTCTTAAAAAACTTGATAAAATAAATTGGCAGAGAATTATAGATAAGATTGAGGAGCTTAGGAAAGATCCTTTTCCGCACAAAGTGAAAAGAGTCGGAGGAAGAAAGGAAAAAACTTTCCGTATTAGAGTTGGAGATTACAGAATTTTGTATGTTGTTTTAAACGAAACAAATGTCTTGTTTATCTCGAAGGTTGAGAAAAGACCAAGAGCTTACGATTAGCTATCTTCTGCATTACAAAAAAAGTTTTTGAAAGAGTTGGAGATTATAAATAAGAGATATATCAAAACTGAAAAAATTAAAACTCCGAATATTTTTATTGCAAAAACATCTCCAATCAATTCTTGTTTTATTGCTTCTTCTATTCCAGCAATCGCAAAATAGACCAAAAGCCCTCCTGTTAGCCCTGCACACACGTTTTTCTGCCAGTCATTTAGCCTCATTTTTCTTTCCTTTTAGTAGATTTGCCTGCTTTTTTATGAAGCGGT
>CAYXWK010000132.1:0-1858 GCA_964468785.1 Candidatus Woesearchaeota archaeon | reverse complement strand
AAAGAATCACAACCATACATTTTCAGTGCCAACAAAATTTATATAATCATTTTCTAATACAATAACAAGATGGTGAAAAAATCAGACTTCTTCTCGGAAGCTACAAGAAAAAATGTGTTCAGAGTGACTATATTCGGCTCGGCGCGTGTTAAAAAAACTGACAAAATTTACAAAGATGTTTTCCAGCTCGGAAAAATGCTCGGAAAAAACGGAATTGACTTAGTTACTGGTGGCGGTCCAGGACTAATGGATGCAGCAAGTCACGGACATGAAATAGGGAGGAAAAAAACAAATGCGCACACAATAGGTTTAAACATCAAACTTCCTCACGAACAGATTATCAACAATCACGTAACTCTAAAAAAAGAATTTGCGAGATTTTCGAAACGACTGGATAACTTTATGCTTCTTTCCGATGCGATTGTAGTAGCTCCTGGAGGTGTTGGAACTCTTCTTGAACTAATGTATGCCTGGCAACTGATGCAGGTTGAACATATAGACAGCATACCAATAATACTGATGGGTGATATGTGGAAAGGTCTGACGAACTGGCTGAAAAAACATCCTATGAGAAAAAAATATTTCGAGAAAAAAGATTTGGATTTCATTTTCTATGTAAACGGAGCAAAAGAAGCAATGGAAATAATAGAAATAGCACACAAAGCACATTTGGATAAAAACAGAACTTTCTCACCGACGGATGTAAGATACGGAATAAAGTAATTATTTTCTAAATTTCTTTGTTAAAATCTTTCCAAGATAATAAGCGGAGCCAAAAACAACAACTCCTGGCAGAAGAGCTATTCCAATTCCCGGAACTAAAATACCGGTTCCTATCGCCCCTATCGTCCCCGCACCAATTGACTCAAGAATTTTCACGGCCTGAGACACACTCTTCTCTACATCTTTCTGTAGAGCATCAATTTGCATTATCATTTTTCCTTCTCGAAGAATTCTTATTTTTCTGTCTTCTTCAGATACTATCACCACAAAATTCCCCTTTTTTTTCGATGCAGAAAGCGCAGCGCTGTGTCTCGTACCGAAATTTTTGAAAGTCGCAGTTGATTTTATCATCGCACCATAGGCAGTTAAAAGTCCTTCTTTATTTATTACAACTGCTCCATCCATCAAGGCAAGCGATTCCAAAAGTTTAGGGTTTTCAGCAACTTTGAAAGGCGGAACAGATTGTTCAACAAGAGTTTTATATTCTACTTCTCCAACAACAAAAAGAGCCCCCTCTCCACGTTTCGCAATTCTCAAACCTGTCTGAACAAGAATTTCTTCTATCTCTTTTTCCATCACAAAAAAAACCTGTCAGAGTTTATATATCTAACCAAAAAATCTTTTCCAAAAACTTTTCTTCTCTATTATCGGAGTTATCTTATACTCAATTTTTGGTTTAGATTCAGTAGAACGAGACTCAGCATCAATCTCTGCCTGCGCCTTCTGCATAGCTTTCTCAATTTCAAACTTCGAATGTCCTTGATTAATCAGGGCCCATTTAAGAGAATCCTTTTTGTAACCTTTCTTAAGATTTTTCTTAACATACTCCGAAATATCATCAACTATTCCTTTTTGCTTATTCATCTTTTTAACAGAATGATGCTTTATATAAAATTATTGATTGATAATCGCCATAATAATGATTAAATACAGAGACTTTTTCCCTTAAAGATGAGAGTGGCAGAAAAAACGAGGAGAGAAATTGAAGCGAGACTTACAAAAATGGGCGACTATGTCAAAATAGATTATTTGAGGAGCTGTCTAAAAAATTCTCTTGATTTTTAAAAAAGAAGATTTGTTATAATAAAATTGTCAGCTCTATATGAAAACAAAAGGATGTTTTTTGACGCAGGAA
>CAYXWK010000131.1:0-1876 GCA_964468785.1 Candidatus Woesearchaeota archaeon | reverse complement strand
TTCATCTAAATTTGCAGGATTTCCATAAATATGCACCGGCATAACTGCTTTAGTTTTCTTTGTTATTGCATTCTTTATCTTGGCGGGATTAATAGTATAAACTTTTTCATCAATATCAACAAAAACAGGAACGGCGCCAATCCTTAATATTGGCTCAATTGTAGGCATTGTTGTAAAGCTAGGAACTATGACTTCATCTCCTTTTTTTATCCCGAGAGCTAGAAGGGCAATTTCAATTGCCACTGTTCCGTTATTGACTGCGATTGCGTATTTAGATCCAAAAAATTCTGCGAATTTTTTTTCAAAATCTTTGGTTTTTTCCCCGTTTGAAAATATGCCTGATTCAAAGACTTCTTTTACGGCCAATAGCATCGATTCATTCACAAATGGTTTGGAGGTGAATATTTTTTCCGAATTTTTTCTATCTAATTTTGTAAAGTTATTACTAGAGATTTCCTCTAGACTATTTCTGATTTCTTGCAAGTCTTTTTTTACAGCTTGAAAGCTAACAGCTATTTTTTGTTCGTCCATTTACCAATAATCAGATTTATTTTTTCTATAGAATGAAATAGTCTTTCTTAATCCTTCTCTAATGTCCGTTTTTGCCTCCCAACCAACTTCTTCAAATATTTTCGTTGCATCTGCATAAAAGTGACCTGGTTCCAGAGGCTTTCTATCTTCTGGATACGGGATGATATTTAATGACCCACTGCCGCCTACTTCGATGATGATTTTAGCCATCTCTTGTATACTTTTTACATTGTCCCCCACTATTTCATATAGTCCGTTTTTCTTTCTATAAGCTCCCAGATTGTATGATTGCCCATCTGTTTTGTCAAGAGCCATTACTAAAAGAAATGCTTCTACAACATCATCAACATAAAGGAAATCCCTTAGAGCTTCTCCTCCACCCCATAGATCAAGGACTTCATCATCAATTGCCTTTCTAATAAACCAGTTTACGACTCCCTGGCCGTGATCAGTCATTATGTGTTTAGGTCCGTATACATTGGTAAGCCTTAATGAGACTGCCCTTATTCCAAAATTTTTATACCAAAAATGATAAAATTCCGCTGAGTGTTTGTTTATTCCTTGAGGATCCGTTACTTCATCAATTAGATAATCTTCCTTGACTGGGAGAAATTTTTCCTTGACTTTTCCGTATTGATCTCTTGTACCTGCATAAACTATCTTAATTGGTTTTTTGCGATCCTTCATTGCTTTTCTACAAGCCTCCAGGAAGTGAAGGTGAGATCTTAGATTTAACTCTAGATCCATTGAAGGATTTTCCTTGCTTCCTATGTGGCTTACCGAGCCCGCCAGATTAAAAACATAATCCACGTCTTTTAGCAAAGGAGCTATTGCATCTACATTTCTTAAATCCCACTTTTCCCCAGAATAAACTTTCACTTTATCTTCAATTTCCCGAATATTAATCTTATTTCCTCCCAAACCTTTTATCAAGGAGTCTACAAGAATTACTTCGCCAGGATGGAACTCAAGAATTTTTTTTGCAAGATTACTTCCGATGAAACCAAGTCCTCCGGTAATCAGAATTTTTTTGCCGGTGTAGAACTTGAATAATTCTTCATTTTTGTCGATAGCAATTTTTTTTGGTTGAACCTGATCTTTTAACGACCTAGATAATTTTTGAATTTCCTCTTTCAAAGAAGAGATATCTTTTTTAAGAAGTTCAAAGCTTTTTTTAACTTTCTCTTCCTGGGCCATGAAGAGGTAATCAAGACTCTCTTTAAAAAGATTGTTTCATTGAGGAGTTATAATTAATTAACTACTCTTCCCAAATGCAATTTAATTATTCTTTCTATTGCCTCTTCAAACTCAACTTTTGGATACCAACCAGTCGCCTTGTGAAACT
>CAYXWK010000130.1:0-1891 GCA_964468785.1 Candidatus Woesearchaeota archaeon | reverse complement strand
TTGTTATAGCATCAGAAGATTTTATTAAATCAAAAAAATACGGACTGACAATTATTCCTGCAATAATGTATCCAATCACAAGTGGCTGTTTCATCGCACGCACAATTGAAGACACCAAAACAGCAATTACAATTATCAGACTAAGTTGTACAAAGATATTTTCCGCACCCATTTTCAATAAAAATAATGTTTATTATTTAAACTTGGCGTAAAGAACAAATTATCCGAACAATTCATCACCACGGAAAACTAACAAATTTTTTATACTACACATACTTAATAAAATAATGGTTTTATTCGGTTTCATCCAGGTCTGGCTCGCGATAACTTTAGCTTTAGTAATAGCAACAGATCTCCTTATCAAATTTTCTGGGAGCATTAACGTTCTGACATATATGAAAGAAAACTTTTTTTACATAGTTGTAGGATTGCTGATTCTCTTTTTGGCAATTTCAGTTTTCAAAATACAAAAAAACAATGACCTAGATTTAACGACAGGAGACGGTTTCGTCGACTTAATTAAAGTTTACTTCAATTGGTTCAGCAACGTATTGAGAAATATCGGAAAAGTAACTGGCTACGCAATTCAGCAGGATTGGTTTGCTACAAATTCCACAAACTCAACTAACTCGACAAACTCTACAAAATGAAATCCTGGTTAATCGCTATAAAATTCGTTTTTATCGGAGCACTTTTCATAATCAGTAACAACAATCTGCACTTGGGAGATTCATACGAGAGGGGAGTTTTTATAGAAAGTTTTCTCAGTTGGATTAGTGAGCTGTATGACAAAACCTTCGAAATAACCGGATATGTAGTGAACTCCGAATGGCTTCCCGGAGAGTCCGTCAACGGAAACTCTGTCGCCGGTTAGTTTATCGTTATTAGCAAGTTATCTTCTATAAGTGCAGAGTTTCCCGCGGAATCATAAGCTACAATTTCAAGCGAGTGATTTCCCCTTTGGAAGTTTATTTTTTTGTCACAAATTCCGTTGATAATTTTTGTGCAAATCTTCTTCTCTTTCGGATTGTTCTCAAACAAATTAATATAAGTTATTTCCTTAAAATTCGCTTCCGTAACATTAATAACAAATCGGACTTTTTTCCCCTCAATCAAGTATTCAAAAGAATTTATTTGAGGAGGAGTTATATCTGCCATAACGGTCCTCTCTGCACTTTGCGCAATCTTCCCTGAAATATCAGTTAACTTCACGGAATATTTTATAGTCTCTCCGTCAAAATCTTCCAGCGGAATATTTGTGAAACATTTGTATTTATTGTTCGTCTGCACGGAACACTCATTTACAAAGTCCACGATGTGAATTCTGCTGTCGTTCTGCGTTCCGAATAAAACAACAAGTTCTGAAGGATTTTGCTCAGTGAACTGAATTTCTATCTCTCCGGAAAAAACGCCCTTTGTAGGAAGATTTTTTGTAATCTTTGGATTTATGCTATCAATAACAAACACTATATTCTTTTCATCAAAGTTTCCCAGATTGTCATCTGCTCTTATTGTGATGTTGTTTTCCCCTTCTCTTAAAGTAAGATATTTTATACTTTCTTTTCCATACATATTGCAATTTTTACAGAGCGCTTTAAATTTAGGATTGTTGTCATAGTGATTTATGTACGAAATATTTTTCGCGATTGAACTGGTGCTAACGTTGAATTGAACTCTTTTACTCCCATATATTTTTTCTCCCGGAGAATCGACTTCAAGGAAAAAAGTTTTGTTAAGAACAGCAAATTGCCAGGTTTTTACAGAACTCCTTCCGGAAAAATCTTCAGTCATAACGCTGACTGTATGAACTCCCTCGCCAAGATTTCCCGCGTCAAACAAAATTACCAAACTGGCACTTCCTGAATTTTCAATACTTGCATTCACTTCATTT
>CAYXWK010000129.1:0-1917 GCA_964468785.1 Candidatus Woesearchaeota archaeon | reverse complement strand
ATCGTCCGGGGCGTAAAGACAGTCTACAACGAGCGCTTTTATTCCCTGTCTAGAAAGTTCTTTCAGTCGTTTGTAATTTGGCTTTTGTCCAAACACCGGAGAGTTGTCCAGTTTGTAATCGTTTCCGTAAAGAATCACTCCTTTGGGAGTGTGAACTGCAATTATTGAACTTTCTATTGTTGAGTGTGTCATATTTATGAATTCAACTTTATAATTTCCGCTCTTTCCCCGGATTGAGTAGTTGCCGTCTACTTTTACAGAAATTATTCTGTTTTTTATGGTCTGCCCGTTATCTTTCATTAAAACTTTCAAGACCTCCATAGTGTATGGAGTTCCGAGAACGGGTGCGTTGTATCTTTCTGCAATATATGGAATTGCTCCAACATGGTCAAGATGTGCGTGGGAAACCAATATTGCGCGAACTTTTTTTCTGAGGTTGTTTCTGTCAAGATAGATATCGTCAGGGAGAGCGCCGTTTGAACGCATACCTTTTTCAGTCATTATTTTTTCTCTTTCGCTTAAACCAACAATTGCCGGAAGATAAAGTCCGCAGTCGAAAAGAATAACATCTTCGCCGATTTCGAGAGCAGTCATATTTTTTCCCACCTCATCGTAGCCGCCGATTGTGTGTATTTTCATAGGATGAAAAGATAATTTCAGTTTATATAGATGTCGCAAATTGGAAAATTATAAAAGCGCGGAAGATAAGTGATACTATGGTTAATCACCGGAAACATCGGAACGTTTTGTATAGTCTCGTTATTTTGTTAGCAGTTATAATACTTGTTTCTTTCACAGTTTTAAGTATCCAGATATCTAATATGAATTCCCGTTTTGAATCAGGACTTGATTCTACAAAAAAAGAGCTGAAAGAGTATTCCGAAAAACTCGTTAAATCCTATGATGCAGGTTATCAGGAGAATTTTATAGAAATATCCGAGATACTTATCGGACAACAACGCGACTTTGAACAAGAAATAAATCTTCTCAAGTCTTCGCAGGAAGATTTTTCCGGAATTGTGCAGAGTGCCGTCCGGTCGGTCGTGACTATTTCGGCAGATAATTCTTTGGGAACTGGTTTTATTGTTGAGGAGAACGGATATATTGTAACTAATTATCACATTTTGGAGAAAGATAATGCAGATATAAGAATTTTGACTTACAATCGGGAGTCTCTGAAAGCAGAGTTGGTCGGAAAAGACGAGTTGAGAGATTTGGCTCTTTTGAAGATTAGTGGTAATTATCCGATTCTGGAATTGTCAGATTCGGCCGATGTGCAGGTTGGAAAAAAAGTTATCGCTATCGGGAATCCGTTAGGACTTTCTTTCACAGTTACTGAAGGGATAATTTCCGGACTTAACAGGCGAGGACCAAATGGGCTTAATGAATATGTGCAAACCGATGTTTCTCTAAATCCCGGAAATTCAGGAGGTCCGCTGATTGACACAAGAGGAAAAGTTGTGGGAATAAATAACTTCAAAATTGGAGGAGCTGATTCTTTAGGTTTTGCGCTTGAGAGCGATTCAGTCAAAACTTTTGTAGACTCTTTGCTCAAGGAGCAGATTATTTGATGAGAATTAAACTGAAACCTTCTATGAGGACAAACAGAAGATACTTGCTGATTGACGCCACAAACGAAAAAATTGTAGAGGAGTTTATTTTGGATTATGTGGGAATTCTTGGATGGGCTAAGGCAGCTCCGTGTTTCGTTAAATCTCCCGATGGAATAATTCTTGTTATTGAAAGAAAATCGCTCGATGATTTTCGTGCAGCCTTTGAAATCGCCGATGTTGATGCAAAGATTCTGAAAGTCAGCGGAACGCTGAAAGGGTTGGGTGTTAGAACATACCCAAAGATTAAATAACTAATTTGCTTAGTTTGAAAATGAAAAAAAGAGCGCAGACTGTCTTTGGTATG
>CAYXWK010000128.1:0-1948 GCA_964468785.1 Candidatus Woesearchaeota archaeon | reverse complement strand
TCGAAAATTAATTAACTGTCAGATTATATGGCAATACCGAGGGAAGTCGAGAGTGGAGTCAACAACACTTGCGTATATAGCAGGTTTTCTGGATGGAGATGGAAGTATATTTTTCCAAATAGTTCCAAGAAAAGATTACAAACAAAAATTTCAGATAAGAAGCTCAATAGCTTTCTATCAGAAAAAAGAAAGTTCTGAAATCTTAACTTGGTTAAAAAATTATTTTGGTTGCGGATATATTCGTCATCGAAAAACAGGAATGAGCGATTATACAATTGTTGATTCAAAAGAGGTTTTGAAAATCTTGAAACTTCTTCAACCATACGAAAAATTAAAAGAAAGACAAGTTTCATTAGGATTGAATATTCTTCAAAAACTTAATGAGAAAAAAACAAATGAAGATTTTTTAGAAATCTGTAAACTTGTGGATGAATTTAAGGAATTGAATTATTCCAAGAAGAGAACTATAACGTATGAAGTTGTAAGAAACTCTTTGACCCCGTAGAGACTTAGCACTTTTGTGCTGGACTTGTTCATTAACGAACAGGTAACACGCTGATCCCCTACTCGAAAGAGAGGGTGAAGGTATAGTCCACCCAAAATAAAATCATAAGTTTTGATTAAGTACGTGAGACAGTTTGTATGATATCTACTAGGTGTGCTGTTGTCTGAGTGGAACGACCTTTAAGTACGAGAGGAACGAGGGTCGGATGCCTCTAGTGTACCGGTTGTTATGAGCAGGCCGGGTAGCCACGCATTGAATGGATAAGTACTGAAAGCATCTAAGTACGAAGCCATCCGCAAAACGAGACAACTGAAGCCGTCAAAGAAGATGACGTTGATAGAGTTGCTGTGTAAGATTCAAGGCAACGAGAATTTAAGCAGTCAACCACTAATAGCTTCAAATAAAATTTCAAAGATTCAGTCTGCTGCCTTCGTGCAACTTTTTGTTGCACGCTCCGTGGACGAAAGTCTGCGCGAGCTGCTTGCGTTATTTTGATTTTTTCTAATTAGTTATTTCAACAATAATTAATCCTAAGACTTTCTATATGAGAACAAATAAGCCAATAGAGATTATTAAAAAATAAATACCAATCACCAACCATCCAAGAATTAATCCTGTGATCGCCATTCCTTTTCCATCCTTATCATTCTTTTTAATATCTTTTAGAGAATAACCTCCGAGGATAATTGCTATTATCGCAGTTAATACTCCTATGAAAACAAATGCGAGGAAAACGGATAAAATTCCTAGTATCATACTGGCAATAGCTTTATCTGAATATTCTCTTGCTTTTTTCATAATTTATCAAATTAATCCAAAATATAAAAACCCCTCTCCAATCAACTAAACCGCAAAAAAAGAAATCAAAAATCCAACAGCAAAACTAATAAGTCCTAAAACAAAACACGTGAGAAACGCGCGCGACTTCGGAAGCTCATGATAAACTGAAATTCCAATCACGTGAAGAACGAAACTCCATATCTGAATTCCAGGAATAAAGAAAAACAAAACCGAGGGCGTCATTCCGTAAACAACACTTTTGAAAGTTCCGGCATAATTTCCTTTTCCTCCAAATATCTTAACTATGAGATGCAAAATTCCCGACGACAAAAACAAAAATATCGGAAACACAATTAAAATCGCTCCAAGATAAATTCCAAGGACAACAAAAGAATCTGGATTTCCTTGAAGAAAATTCAAAATCACCGCAGGAAAACTAACATACGTCATCACGCTGGAAAAATATTTCGTGTAAACAAAATAGAGCGCAGTTCCTCCAACTAATATCGGCACAAGCGAAATCAAATAAAGATAAAGCAGAGGACTTCCGACGCCTTCGCCCTTTGTCTTCTCAAACAAGTCGCCCGGATGCGCAATCGCCCTCCCAATTTTTCTGAACGCTCCAATCTTATTCATATTTTCCATCGGCTTTACATCAATTTT
>CAYXWK010000127.1:0-1968 GCA_964468785.1 Candidatus Woesearchaeota archaeon | reverse complement strand
TCTTCTCAGCAGAGTTTCTCTCATAATCTTTGCAAGTCTCTTCTTTATCGACGAGCGAAACTACACAACAATCGCTCTCGCGATTGTAGCAACACTTGCGCTTGTCTGGTCCCATCTCGAAAAACATCACATAAAAATTGCAAAAAAAACTTGGCCTTTCTTAATTTGGACTCTGACAATTTCTCCGTTCTCCGCAATAATGACCAAAAAACTATTAGAAATATGGAATCCAATCGCATTACAACTAGTAGTTCACGGAGTTCTTGCCGTCGTATTCATCGGCATATATCACAAAAGTATTCGTAAGACGCCCTCGAAAGCATTTCTTCCTCTTATTTTAACAAATGTCTTAACTACAATAGCGTGGATTCTTTACTTATTCAGCTTCCAAATTTCCGGAATAGTCTTCACAGTCTTAGTATTTTCTATACAGCCCCTGTTAGTTTATCTCTCATCCTTAATCTTTCTGAAAGAAAAGCACCACTGGAAAAAAACCATCGGATTCCTAATAATTCTCATAACAATTGCAATAGCACAGATACTAAAATAGCAGTAAGATTTATTAACAACAATATACAAATAAACAAATGAAAAAGAGAGAATATTGGGTAATGGGATTATTCATCTTCGTCGCACTCGGACTTTTCGCACTTCTTCCATTAAATAAGTCCGTCGCGGTGCAATACTCTCCTGAAAGCCAAACATTCTCAGCTTCTTGCCTAAGTAAAAGTTATCAATCATTAAATGAGCAAAGTTGTGGCCTTGTAACTGGAAAAATAAATGAATGCCAGATATGTTGTGGCGAACCTTCTGTCTTAAATCCTTCTTCCGATGAAAGAAATAAGTGTTCCAGCGCATGTCTCATTCAACTTACAAATTGGAATAACAGGAATTGCTGACAAAATGAAAAACGCTTTTTCAGATAAGACAGGTAATATTCTTGTGACAACTTATTTCTTTCTTGCAGGAATGTTTACGCTAAACTATTTAGAAAGTTCTGTCGCAACTAATGCTTCAGGTGTTGCTTTCATTTTAGCGGGAATGTATGGGATAGTTGCAATCTTCAAAAATTCGAAATACCTATTCTAATATAAAATTTCAAAGTTTTCAGCACACACTTAATTACTAAAAGTAGAGCGGCACGCCGCGTGTGCCGCCCCTTTCATCTCAGCCAAGTGAGATGAACATGATATAGAAAACTAAAAATCAAAGATAAAAAATCTTTCTATAATGGTTTCGACTTATATGTAGTTCCTGTAACAACAGTCCAATAACTTCCAAAACGCTCACAATGAACAACCACCACATCACAACCTTGTTCCTTGGCTTTTTTCGCAAGATCTTTATACGCTTCTCTGAGGCTGAAATAAGGACTAATGTAATCTAAAAAACCACGTCGGCCTTGTCCGCTAACACCCACATCTTCC
The DNA here is from genome assembly GCA_964468785.1 of Candidatus Woesearchaeota archaeon. Classification (GTDB taxonomy): domain Archaea; phylum Nanobdellota; class Nanobdellia; order Pacearchaeales; family GW2011-AR1; genus UBA73. The sequence continues at coordinate 541 of CAYXWK010000127.1, read as the reverse complement.
ATTTCATTAGACTGTCTCACGACATTTGTAAGACTATCAGGCAAAAAATCCACACCACCAACTCTTAAATGAGTCTCAAGCTTACTCTCCGAAAGATTCTTTCGCAAAAACATTGGCAAAATTGAAAGAGCGAATATATAAACTTTTACCTGCTCCGAAGCAGTTGCAACAAGTCCTCGGTCTTTCCAACTTCTTCTTCGCTCATCCAGAACTCCGAGATATTATATATGATTCTCAAAGTTATCTCGACAAAAAATATTACCACCATAAAAGAAAAAACATTCCCAAGTAAATTCGGAATAGCAGAAACATGAGTAAACAATCTGGCAGAATCAAAAGAACTCCCAAATCCTAAAATAAACATAGAAAGTGCTGTAAACGGAAACAACTGTGCAAGATTTTTCGAAATGTCTCCTTTAAAGTAAGCTAAAACTCTTACCGCCCCTATAACTATCGCAGCCGTAAGAAGAATATTATCAAGATTATGCGTATCTCCCGCAATAATCAATAGCATGAAAGATAATGCCGCAAACCACATAAG
>CAYXWK010000126.1:0-2023 GCA_964468785.1 Candidatus Woesearchaeota archaeon | reverse complement strand
ACCCTAGATTCAACATCTTCTAAATCCCAATACTCTGAAATTTCCATCTCCTCCGTATCTAAGTGGTAGATTAAATTATGCGCCGGAAGTAGTTTTCTTATTCCGCAAAAGAATGTTTCTTCCCCCAAAACTTGACGATATGATAAATACGATGAGACCGAATATCTGTTTAATCTCCTTTGTATTGGGTGAAGAAGAATGGCTTTTATTTCCGAGCTAAATATAAATTTTCCTTTATCGCGATAATAATAAAGAGGCTTTTCTCCAAAACGATCTCTTGATAAAAAAATAATTTTTTTATCAACATCATAAATCGCAAAGGCCCACATTCCATTAAACTTGCTCACACATTCAGCACCCCATTCTTGATAGGCACATAAAATAACCTCTGTATCTGATTTGGAATAAAAACTATATCCCTTACTTTCTAGTTCTGAACGCAGCTCTTTATAGTTGTAGATTTCTCCGTTGAAAGTTATCCATAACTTTTTTTTGTTGCCGAACATTGGCTGAAAACCTGCGTTTGATAGGTCAATTATTGCTAGCCTCCTATGCCCCAGAGAGATTTTATCTACGAAAACCCCTCCGCCGTCGGGTCCCCTGTGAATAAGAGAATCGTTCATTCTTTCTATCAGAGTCCTATCTTCAAAATTAAAACCATTAATCCCGCACATATATTCTGTTATAGTAGAAGGTATAAATAAGTTTATATAAAAATAAAAAAGAGAAGCGTTATGATTAAACCAATAATTGTTTTTTGCGGATTGCCGGGTTCTGGCAAGACCCATTTATCAACCGGGCTAATTGCAAGGCTGATAGAATATGAAAGATTCAACACAGACGACGTACGGAGAATATTGGGTTTTAAAAATTTTGACCGAGGAGATACTGAAACTGTGAATAGCTACATGTACTCGCGCGCTAAGCAGATTTTAAAAAATTCCGGAGGAGTTGCTTTTGATTCGGCTTATTGGTCGAAAGAGGCCAGAGATAGAGTCTACAAGATTGGATTAGAGACAGACAATAAAGTTTTGCTCATCGAATGTTTTTGTAGTGAGAAAGAGGCAGTTAGAAGAATCCCTCTGAGAGATGCGGGAAACGGACTGCTGCACACGCCAACAAATGATCCAGGGGTTTACAAAGAATATGCAAAGAAATGGGAGAGCCCAGAGAGAGATTTAGACGAATCTAATCCCCACGTTTCTCTAGTAAGATTTGATACGGAAAGAGGATTGTTTCATAAAGTGAAAGTTGATGATAAATTAGAAGACTTCTTAAAAACACTTGAAGAGTTATTGAAACAGGCTTTTAGAGAAAAATAATAGATGTTGAGAAGAAATTTAAATCTTCGAGATAGTCAATCCTCAACGAAAAGGGAAGATTTTCTGTTCTCCCTTATCAAATCCAGAAGATCCTTTAAATCTAAATGAACATCAAATTCTTTCCACTTACCCCGGTCTATTTTAAATTCTCTCACTATTCCGCCCCTCTCGGAGATCTTGTTAAATACCTCCAGCCAGAATTTATTCAGATAAGACGGGTCCCTTATCAGATCACACATTGTACTTCTAAAGATGTTTCTGCTCTTTTCCCCGGAGATGAGGGAAAGTCCGACAGATTCGGCGTCAGCTTGTTCTTTCTGGATAGATTTACTCACTCTCTCTACGACCTCGTCCGAGAGGATTACTTTCATATCATCTTCTGAATAATTTTCTTTCGCAGTGGTTGTCAAAAAGATTCCGTTTGTGTTGTTTTTTATTAGCTCCTTAAAGACTTCTTTTTCGAAGATATTGTCTCCGTTTGTAATAATGAAATCTTCGTCCATCTCATTGTGTGCGAGCCAAAGAGTAATCAAGTTATTTGTGAAATCATAAAAAGGATTGTAAAGAACTTTAATTTTGAAAGATTCTTCGTTGTACTTCTTAACTTTGGCTTCTATTTGATCTCCGTGATATCCGACAATTATTACCACTTTATCGACGACATTGGAAGATCTCATATTTTCAAGCTGGGTTTCAAGAAT
>CAYXWK010000125.1:0-2026 GCA_964468785.1 Candidatus Woesearchaeota archaeon | reverse complement strand
TTTTCAAATTTTCTTCGCTGACTGGCTGTCCGAGTTTGTGCAACAACAAAGCCCCGTAGATGTATTCCATTATTCGCTCCCTCCTTTTTCATTATTTGATTCTGAAACTTTTGAGGATAAAGAGTCGGCTTCCAACCCTGCTTTTGCGATAAAATACTTTACCGTTTCTGCAGTGAAATAATTTATATTGATTGCGAATCCGAATGCCTTTGAGATGCTCTCGCGCAAATTCTCGAGAGTAGCTTTTTTGTCGATTCTTATTTCTGCGTAGATTGTATCATTTTTTGCGTCGTATGCTGCTAATGGTATAAAACCAACTTTCATCGGAAGAATATTAAGTTTTGTCAAAACATTTGAAACTTTGCCTGAAATAGGTTCGCCCTTTTTACAAATAACTGCCGAGTTTTTTATCGCGAGCTTTCCTCCCTCGACGGCAACTTTTAATCCTACGGCTCCTAATTCAGAAATTGCAGGACCGGGAATAAGACTGGTAAGACCTTCTTCGATTCTAATGTCTTCCGGTGCGAGGTCTCCAACTTTCGCCTTTGCAGGACTTTGTTTGTCAATTAAGGTTGCTGCGAGTTCGAAAGCATCGACGTCTGAAAAAATTATTGCGACATCTGCTCCAATCAAATCTTTAAGATTTAATAACGCTCCCTTTTCTGTTTGTTTAAGCGCCCGATCTACCAATGTTTTTTTTGCCACGAATATCTCTGCGCTTCCTCTCAGTTTCGCCTTTATCTGCTGGAATTGAGAGGCAGGCAATCCTTTGATTGAAGCGAGAAGAACTGTCTTACTATTTTTCATTTTTTCAGAAAGCATTTTAACAGATTCTTTCTTTATTTCAGGAACTGAACTAATTTTTTTTTCCACCATTACATCTCGACCCTTATAGGTTTCCCCATTGTAGTTTTTATTAGAACATTCTTTATGTTATCTTTCTTTTTTGGCAATGCTGATTCAATGCCTTTGTAAACTGACTCTATATTTTCAGAAACTTCCATATCGCTCATACTCTCTTTGGCTACAACGACTTTAATGCTTGCTTCTTTCATTCTTATTTTTATCGACTTATCTATTTTCTCAAGTAAAGATTTTATCGCCGCCTCGTTTTCCTGCGGAAGAATTCCAAGTTGAGGTGAAGGCATTTTCCCAATTGGACCAAGAACTTTTCCAAATGCCGTAGCAACTTTCGGCATGAGATTTGCACTTGCAATGAAAAAGTCGTAATTTTTTACCAAATTTTTTAAAGGTTTTTTATCTTTATATTTTGAGAAATCAAGCTCTTTTACAGTATCCACATGAGGAGATTTTTCGTTTAGAAAACCACAGACTCGTTTTGTTTTTATTTTGTGAGGAATTGACAGAACTACATTTATTCCCTCTCTTTTTACATCGATACCTCTAAGATTCACAACTAAGTCTATACTTTGTTCAAATTTTCTTTTTTCTTCTTTCCTTAATTCTGCTATTGCTTCGTTCAGTTTCATTTTTCCTCCTACATTACGCCCGTGAAACATAGAATCTATTTTCCGGGATGTAGTTAACGGATTTATTTGTTTGGTTTGTAGTTATTTAAACTTTTGCCAAGTTACTTTTTCTTTGTATCTTTTTTCGGCTCGGCCTTTGTCGGAGTAGCCGTTGCAGGAGTTGCATCTGTCGCAGTTTTTGCAGCTTTAGCTGCATCTTCAGCAGCTTTTGCTTCATCGGATGCTTTCTTCTTCCTTTCCTGTTCACCTTTCAACTGCAAGAAGTAGGATTCTAACTCTTTTTTCTTTTCTGGCGAAACTTCTGTAAGTTCTCTCTGAATTGTTGAATCATAAAGTCCATCTTCAATTTCCCTCATAACTTGTTTTGGACTTTTACTGTCGATTAAGACGCCCATAGAAACGCAACTGCCTACTGCCAACTTAAGCGCCGCTCTTAGAGTTCTTGTAGGTAAAGTTGACTGCTTTGATTTTGCAATTCCGAGAAGAGATTCAAATGCTATGTTGCCAATCCAACTGTTTCCTGCCTGCCCAGAAGC
>CAYXWK010000124.1:0-2030 GCA_964468785.1 Candidatus Woesearchaeota archaeon | reverse complement strand
GATTACGACTTAAAACAACACGCAAAACACTCAAGGCAAAAACTCGAAGCTTCCAGAGAAAACGGAGAAAAATTCGTCCCGCATGTTTTGGAAATCGCATTCGGAACCGACCGCCCAACTTACGCATTGATTGATTTGTTCTACGAAAAAAAATCATCCGAAGAAGGAAAAACAACTTTCTCACTTCCATACCACATCGCACCAATCGACGTTTCGGTTTTCCCGCTGTTAAAAAAGCCAGAACTTATTTCACTTGCAGAAGATATAGTCGAAGAACTTGAAAGAGATTTCATAGTCGAATACGATGAATCTGGAAGCATAGGAAAAAGATATCTCCGCTCAGCAATGCAGGGAACCCCCTTCGCAATCACAATCGACTTCGATTCTTTAGAAAAAAATGATGTCACTCTTCGCGACCGAGACACAGAAAAACAAGTTCGAGTCCAGATAAAAGATTTGCGGAGAGCAATTCACGATTTATTCAACGACCGAGTGAAATTCAAGGAACTCTAACAAAAGATTTTAATACCAAGTTAAACCACTAACAACATGAATTTGGAATACTTTGCATTTTCCGGAATAATACTTATGATTTTAATATTCGCCACACTGGCAATTTTATCGGTAGTTTTCTGGATTTGGACAATAATTGATTGCGCGAGAAGAAACTTCAAGGGAGACACTGAAAAAATTGTCTGGATTCTCATCCTGATATTTCTAGGGATTTTGGGTTCAATAATATATTATTTCGCAATAGTTTACCAGAAAAGACGTAAATAATGGCAAGCATTTTTTTAATAGCTCTGTTAAGTGTATTCCTCGTAAGCGCGATATCTCTAATAGGAATATTTACCCTTTCAATAAAAACAAACAAACTAAAAAAAGCATTAATTTACATCATAAGCTTTTCTGCCGGCGCTCTTTTTGGAGACGCATTTCTGCACCTTCTTCCGGAAGTAGTTGAAAGAACAGGATTTACTCTAAAAATATCCCTCTCAGTGCTCTTCGGAATAATTCTGTTTTTCTCCCTTGAAAAAATAATTCACTGGAGACATTGCCATAGAAACGTCTTGGAAGAAAACCACATTCATTCTTTTGCAATAATGAACTTAATTGGAGATGCCCTCCATAACTTTATAGACGGAATAATAATCGCTGCATCATACATAATTTCCGTGCCTGCCGGAATTGCGACAACAATTGCGGTTGGACTTCACGAAATACCTCAGGAAATAGGCGACTTCGGAGTTCTGATTCACGGAGGATTTTCGAAAACAAAAGCTCTTATGATGAACTTTGCGTCCGCACTCTTTGCGGTTCTCGGAGCAATAATGACATTCATTCTGCAAAGTTATTCCTCAAGTCTCGCAGAACTATTAATTCCAATTGCGGCGGGAGGATTCATTTACATCGCAGGCTCCGACTTAATTCCTGAACTTCACAAGGATTCGGATAAATTAACAAAATCATTTTTACAATTGATTGCATTCCTTCTTGGAATAATGATAATGATTCTCTTATTATTTCTTGAATAATTAAATTTTAATATTTCTTATTCTAAAAAAATCGGGGCTCATGGTTAAATGGTATAATGTCTGGCTGGCAGTCAGAAGTTCGGAGTTCGATTCTCCGTGAGTCCATAATAGAAAAACTTATAAGAGATAGATATACCAATTTTTATGAAAAAAACAACAATATTAAAGTTTCTTACAATAATATTTTTAGTACAAAGTATAAGCGCAACTTCAATTTACCCGCCAATAGTGGAACCATTACCTAAGATGAATTTCATGTATGGGGAGGAAGTAATGTTCGAAATAGCTGTGCAAAATTTTGATAACGAAACACAATTAGAAATAACTTCAAACACTTCAAACTCTCTGAACGAAGAATCTGTTTTAGACTTTTTATATTCTGAAGGAAACAAAGGAATCTGGAGACTTTCATGGAACAAATCAGAAAATTCCCAATTCGAAAATTTGGACATAAAGGCAAAGAACAACAAATATTCAAACACACAAAAAGTAACA
>CAYXWK010000123.1:0-2038 GCA_964468785.1 Candidatus Woesearchaeota archaeon | reverse complement strand
TACTTAATTCTGGTTTTCAACTGACAAGTTCTTGGCCTATACACACAGAAAGACAGGCACGAATGTTATCTTTGAAATCAGCAGCATTAGCATCCTCCATATATATGGTTTGTAGAAAGGTCAAGAGAGAAAAAACCGGATTTTGGAGGGAAATTAAACCCCAAATTGAAAAAAAGATTGTTAAAAAACTAAATCAGTTTTGGAAGCATGGTGTAGCAGGTGGTGACTTTTTTATTTCCGCCATCGGTCCCGGAATGGAAGAATTTTCCAGATATGAAAAGGTACAAAGATATAATGGAGAAAAAGTAACAACTGAAGAATTGCTGAATTTCATTCGTGTCCAATGTTCTAACTTCTTAACGAGAAAACTTTTAAAGGATGCAGAAGGAGCGGAAATCGATAGCGCCGCACAATTTTATCTTATTTATCGGTATACATACGCGAATAATAAAGTACCATTCGATGATGCGAGGAAAATTGCCAGTGCCCAAGGAATAGATCTTGAGAATTTCTGGGATACTGGCGGTTTTATTAAAAAAACGGGTTCTAATATTGAAGTGTTAACTCCAAATAAAAGAAAAAAGCTAGATAAAGATAAAGTGAAAAATATGGTTGATGCACTCCATGCAAGTGCTCGGCTCTGGGGAAAAGGAAAAAGGGATGAGATCGCTGAGATCTTGGGTTCTTCAGGGCTAGCCGAGAAAGAATCGTTTTGGCAATTTTGTCAGGCTATAGTTGAATGTTATTCTAATGGCGGTAAGGAGAAACAATTACTAGAAGGTTTGTTAATGGGAAGAGATGGCTATATTGAAAAAGCAAAGAAAATTCCCAAACAAGAGAAGCTGATGTAAAATATAACAAAATATGAAAAAGTGGTACGAAATAGTTGAACCTCACGAGGATATTAAAAAGGGTGATTTTGATGAGTCTATATTTGCTGCTGATCTCGCAGATGTGGCCAGCAAAACTGCACCGGATGATTATTCAGACCCATATTTATTCTACAAAAAGACATTCCTAACCGATGGATTGAATAAACTGTTAAAAGATGTACATACCAGACTCACAAAAGGAAAGGGTAAATCGGTAGTTGAACTGAAAACACCTTTCGGAGGAGGAAAAACACACTCCTTGGTAACTGTATATCATTTTCTAAAAAATGGTCAAGAAATAAAGGAGTTTCTACCTGAAGGCGTTAAACCAATTGATACAAATATTTTTGTTTGTGTAGGAACACATCTTAACCCTGTATCTGAAAATCAAAAGTTTAGAACACTTTGGGGAATGCTTGGTTTCCAGATGGGTGGAGATGAAGGATATAAATTTTTTGAAGAAAACGATAAGAAGTTGATTTCTCCAGGAAAAGCTAAAGTCAAAGAGTTTCTTAAAAAGCATGAGCCTTTTACCCTTCTTTTTGATGAGGTCTTGCAGTATATTAATCGCGCTGTAGGGGTGGAAGAAAATGATAATAACCTAGGAGTACAAACATTTTCATTTTTCCAAGAGTTAACAGAGGCTGTGGCGTCATTGGATAAAGGATTGCTAATTGCGACTCTACCTTCAAGTGCACTAGAAGATTATGGTGATGAACAACACAGTTATCTAGCAAGATTAGACAAAATATTTAGTCGTTTAAAAAGCGTAGCGGTGCCAATTCAGGGAGAAGAGGTCTACTCTATTATTAATCGTAGACTATTTGCTGAAAATCCTAAGGTAAAAGATAAAAGGAAAGTAATTAATGATTATTTTGATTTATATCAGAAAGAGAAAGAAAGTTTACCAATAGAAGTAAAACAAGCCGATTATCGTAAAAAGTTAGAACTATCCTATCCTTTCCACCCAAGTGTTATTGATACTTTATATTACAAATGGAGCACTTTTAGTGATTTCCAAAGAACACGAGGAATGTTACGTTTTTTAGCTAATGTTATTAAAGATCTATATGATAGAAATGAAGATATAGATCTCATACTCCCCGAAAATATTAATTTAAGTGTACCCGCAATACGCGAAGAATTATTAGATATAATAGGCAATC
>CAYXWK010000122.1:0-2079 GCA_964468785.1 Candidatus Woesearchaeota archaeon | reverse complement strand
GGAATACAAGTTTTGAAAGATATAGTCGATGAAGCGGCTAGGGGACAATAGTCTCTAAAAATTTTTAAAGTCGTGTTCTCTATACCTTTCATTTAAAAAAGATTTTATTATTTCGTAACTTTGTTTTTGCTTGCATTTTCTTTTGTTTATTCTGTTTTGGCTCAAGGAAATGTTGGACAAATTTTGGGAAATGGGACTGAAGAAACGGCTCGGCAGATAACTGATGAGGTTCAGAGAGAATATCTGCTTTCTAAATGGAAAGAGACTTTGTTGGAAAATAGAATTGTTACAGGAATAGATAAAATGTTTGTGAAACTAAATCCTCTGATATTCTTTGTTTTTGCCAGAGATTATTCCTTTTCTATGGAATTTTTTATCGTTCTCTTTTTATGGCTTGCAGCATTTTACATATTGGCAGGTTATGCTGATAACTTTTTTGACAAAGGACATTTGAAATTTATCGTTCCTTTTGCGGGGACAATTTTGTTTGCATGGGTAAAGCTCTTTAACTCCCTCGCTTCTGTAATTTATGATTTTATTTTTTCTACAGCTACGAGCAGATTGTATTCTTTCTTTTCAGGATTAATAATTTCTGTCTTGATTTTCGCTGTTGTTTATATCAATAAAATAATCGCGGGTAAATTGAAATTTGACAAAAAAGAGGATGAGCAGAAAAAATTGAAACAGAAAGTTGAGTTACAGGAAAGATTTAACAGAGAAGCTTATAGTTGAATAACTTTCTAGTCTGAGCCAAACTCTGCCGCTTCTCGCATGGCTTTGGTGAATTCCGTATCCGCACCGATTCTTGCTCCCATTTCTATGGCTTTCTCCCTTTCTCTAACTATCTTCATTCTTCTTATTGTTTTAGAAAATAAAAACCAGATTACTATAATTATTATGAATGCAATTATTGTTCCTAGAATACCTAGCTCTTCGAGAAATTTTATTTTGTTTCCGATGTTGAAAAGAAATACAGACATTGTTTTTATTGAACCTATGAAAGAAAGAATTGAAGTCATTGCAATAGCAGTTATGAGTGCAACACTTTTACTTAATGGAGAAAAAAATTCAAGTATGTTAAAGAAAAAACTGAAGAGAATTATCCATAACATGAGGGAGATAACTAAAACATTCAGTGGCAGATTTTCCTCGATTCCAAAAATTATTTTCGCAGGACCTCTAAGACTTTCTGGAATTTCTATTTCTTTAGTTATTTTTTTCTCTATTTTTTCAGAACCTTCTTTTAATCCGGCAGTGATATTTCCTGCTTTTTCTGCCGAGTCTCTTGATTCATTTTCTTGAGCGTTTAAGATTTGAGCGAAAAAAATAGTTAAGAGGATTATCAGAAAGAATTTTGCTTTATTGTTCATTTTCCTTCTAATCTTTTCGTGAATTTAAAGCTTTCTTTAAATAATTTTATAAACTTCAGAAATGTGTATTCGGTATGGCTCTTTCAGATTTGCTTTCTTTTGAAAATCCTGGATTTGTTGTTTTCGTTTTGGGTTTGTTGATGTTTGTTGCAGTTTTTCAGGTAATGGTTAAGTTTATTAAACATAAGGGTTCTGCAGTTCTTTTATCTGCCTCTTTGTCCGGAATTGCCATTTGGAATATTTATAGAAACAACTTCTATGGAATGAAAGTTGCTTCTTTTTTCATAATTCTTTTAGCTTTGATAGTTTTATTGAAAATTTTTATATCATTCATTAAAGGAGCTAAATACCGATTTAGGCGCTAATGTCTTCTATAACCGACGACATTCTTTCCGTGGTAAATCGGAACTTCTCCGCCACGGTTTCTTCCGCGTCTGCCACCACCTTGCATAACGAGGAAAAGGCCTCCGAGAATAAGAACCGTTGAAACTATGAGGATCCCTGTTGCATTGAGTGTGAATGAATTGTTTCCGATAATTTCTTTTATAAAATCTTCAGAATATTTGAAGAATTCAGGAAGGGAATAAATTGCGATTCCCAGTATGCCCATAGTTGCAAGAATGTATCCAAGAATTTTTCCCATATTTCCTCTTTGTTGAATTAGGATGAAGTGATATTTAAAGCTTTTGTGATTAAATTATAATCGCAG
>CAYXWK010000121.1:0-2089 GCA_964468785.1 Candidatus Woesearchaeota archaeon | reverse complement strand
AAAAATTGGCCGAGAAGATAGATTATTTAGCGAACAACCCGGAGATTGCTATCGCGATGGGTAAAAAGGCCAGGGAACATTCGAAAAAATTTTATTGGGAGGAGAGTCTTAAAGCTATAGACGAGGCTATTGAAGAAGTGTTAAAATGAAGAAGATTATCGCCAGAATTATTCCGGAAAGATTACTGAGAATAAACCGAGAATATAAACATCTTAAAGAAAGAATGGCTTCTTTAGAAGAAACTACGAAGAAAAAGTGGCTTCTAGATAAGATTGGAGAAACTAAAGATCAAAAGAAAAATTTTGAATTGAACGAGTATAAAATTTATTCACAGAATGGCGAGGACGGAATAATAAACTACATTTTTTCTAAAGTCGGATTAAAAGATAAGTTGTTTGTCGAAATAGGAATTGAAGATGGAACAGAATGTAATGCGGCGAACCTTGTTTTAAATTTCGGATGCCGAGGACTAATGCTTGAGGGAAATCTGGAAAATGTCAACAAAGCCAGAGGATTTTACAAAGAAATGGGCATCCGAGTTATACATTCTTTCGTCGACAGAGAAAATATCAACGAAGTTATATCAAAAAATTTGACCGGAAAGGAAATCGATTTTCTTTCGTTGGATATTGACGGAAACGATTATTGGATTTGGGATAAAATTGATTGCATAAGTCCGCGAGTCGTTGTTCTGGAGTACAACCCCTCATTTGGAGATAAAAGCATTGCAATAAAATACGATCCAAAATTTGATAGATATGCCAAACACTCTACAGGATTTTATTATGGAGCATCTTTAACTGCCCTGACAAAATTATCGAGAATTAAAGGATACATCCTTGTGGGAGAATGTGCTGGAACTAACGCATTTTTTATACGAAGGGATGTAGCAAAAAATAAGTTTAAGGAACTCTCTGTGAAAGAGGTCTTTAAAGATAATGAAGCGCTAGTTAAAAAATTTGGAGAGCCTTCTGAGAGATTCAACATTATAAAAGATTTAGAGTATGAGAGAATATGACATCGCCTAAAGTTTCTGTGATAATCCCCGTCTATAAACCCGAGAATAAAACACTAGAAGAGATTAGAAAAAAGATAAATTCGCAGACAATACCTGCGGAGATTATTGAAAACTGGAACATGCCTGAAGCGGTTTCAATGAATACAGGAATAAAAAAAGCTAAGGGGGAGATTATAGTAATTCTTGCACAAGATTGCGTTCCCTCTAGTGATACTTGGCTTGAAAGTCTCGTAAAACCTTTGGAAAACAAAAAAATTGTTGTAAGTGTTTCAGACTTGCTCCTTCCTGAATGGTACTGGAGAAAATATCCTTTTTTTACCAGAATCTTGACATTGAAGGAATTGAAAATATGGAGGCCATTCATGGATATGAGAGCTTGCGCTTATAGAAAAAAAGACCTTCTAGATGCAGGATTAGTGAATGAAGACCCAAGAGTTATTGGAATTGACAGCGATCTATACTTAAGATTAAAAAGTAGGGGGGAAGTTTATCACCCGGGAGTTCACGTCTATCATCTCCATCCTTTGACAAACAAAGCCAAGTTAAAGATGTTATATAATTATGCTGAAGGTGGAGGAAAGGAAGTAAGAAAACATGGAATGAAGGTCAGGAGATTTACCAGAAGAATTTTACGAGCCTTGCCATTTTTTGGTTTAGCCTCATTGCTAGCAGTTTTTCCATATAAGAAATACTGGCCCCTATTTCCTGCATACCTTTTGCTAATGCTAATAGAACACGTTATATGGGTTTACGCTTTCTGGAAAGGGTTTTTTATCTATGACACAAAAAGTCAAAGAAATACTGAAGTCTTAAATCAAAAGAGTTAATTCATTTACTATTTTGTTTATTTGTTCTTCGCTTAATTCTGGATAAATTGGAAGAGATATTATTTCTTTACAAACATTTTGAGTCACTGGTAACTTTAAGTTTTTAGATACCAAATCTTTCGTAGCCTTTTGCATATGAACTGGAACAGGGTAATGAATTCCGCAGTAAATTCCTTTTCCTTTAAGCTTTTCAATAAGATAATCTCTCTTGCTTTTATCAACTCTGATCACATAAAGATGATAG
>CAYXWK010000120.1:0-2089 GCA_964468785.1 Candidatus Woesearchaeota archaeon | reverse complement strand
TTTTCCGGAGAGATGTTCTTTATTAGAATTCCCGTCTCTCCATTTATCACAGTCTCCTTCAACCCCCCTTCATCCGATCCGATAGTTGCTTTTCCAGAAGCAGCTGCCTCAACGGGAACATATCCGTAATCTTCGTTTATTGGAATGTATAATGCTGCAAGACAATTAGAGTACAAGTCCCTTAACTCCTTCTCATCCACATGCCCTCTAAACTCTATTTGTTTGTTCTTCTCGGTAATTTTTCTAATTTTTTCAGATAAGTCTCCGCTCCCAACCATAACCATCCTTATTTTTTTGTTCTTAACTACGTCCATGGCTCCAACAATCATCTCGGGCCTTTTATTAAAAGCGATTCTTCCGGGAGCAAGAATATAGTTGTCATATCTGCCAGTTAGATAGTTGCTTGGATTTATTCCGGGATAAAAAACTCTAGATTCTTTTCTATAATACTCCTTTATTCTTTTTTTTATCTCTTCGCTTATCGCAAGTATTAAATTCATATCTTGAACAGATTTCTTTTCAAGTTTCTTAAAGAAAAACTCTCTAACATAAATTTTTAATTTTCCAAATAAACCGGAATTTTTTAACATCTCTTTTTTTAAATCAAAGAAGGATCTCGGGGGCGCGTGAGAGATGTGTATACTTGGATATTCCCGGTTTCTAAACTTCGCAAGAGTTCCAGGAAAACAACCAAAGATAACGAGGTCGTAATTTTCTTTTTTATTAAGTTTGTGCGTTAGAAATAACAACGGAAAGAGATATCTTCCCTTAAATAACATCGTCTTAATTTTCGCTTTTCCAAAACTCAAATCCTTCGAAGGTCTCCGAGGGGTAAAAACTGTAACATCGTGTTTCTCTGCAAGGTGTGTGGCGACAACAGGCATGACTTTTTGTCCACCTCCAGGGAACAACCTCGCAGGTTCGTAAATAGCAATTCTTAATTTTTTCATTTTCTCACCTCAAAGGTGAAGGCGACTTCCTCATAAATTCCGTTAAAGAATATCTTAAGCACCTTCTTAAATGGAATATATCGTTTCCATTTATTATCCCATCCAAAATCTTTATCTATCAATTTTAACTGCTCTAATTCATACTCCTGAAGCAAAGGTTCATCGAAAGAGTTTTCTGTGAATAAGGTCTTGTGTTGTATGTCTGTAATCGCTGCGTAAGAGCTCGCGTGGGGAACCATCACTTTAACTTTTCCTCCGTTCTTGCTTATTCTTATAATCTCTCTCAATACCTCTATCGGATCTCTCAAATGCTCCAACACGTGTTTGATTAATACGACATCAAAAGTATTGTCTTCAAAAGGATAGGGTAGGATGTCCAGGTCCCATTCGATATCTTTTTTTATTCCTTCTCTTGTTTCGACGTTAATCCATTCTGGCAGATAGTCTAAACCGCTTCCCAAATTAAGCTTTTTCATTTTTAGTTGTTAACAAAAATCTTTTTAAGCATTATTGTTTTTAGAAGATTGTATATGAAAAATAAACCTAGGTTTGATGAAAAAAAAGCAATTAATCCCCATAATTCTGTCTTTATTTCAAAGATGCTTGATCCGTTAACTGCAAAATTCGCAAAGACGTTTTATCGGATAGGATTTACGGCAGACATGCTTTCAATTACCAGTTTTGCTCTAGGAATGTTCGCTGTTTTTATAATCGCTTTCTTAGATACTTACTTTTGGCTCGTTATCGCGGCACTGCTGATAACCCTCCGGAATTTCGGAGACACTATCGATGGCAAAATAGCCCGGGGATCGGGTGTAAAGTCTCCTCATGGAGGGTTCATGGACATAATATTCGATTGGATTTTCTTTCATCCTTTATTTTACATGGCTGTCGGATATTCAAGCGGCAATATATTTCTTGGAATGCTTTGCATAGTGGGATACATGAGCAGAGAGTTTACGAGACGGAAATTTGAAATAAAATACGGGCAAAAAGCGAAAAACACGAAAGAAGCAGAAAAAATACCCGGAATAGTTTCCGTTGTAAAGAAATATACTCAGGCAGACGTCTTTTGGCTGATTCCTATTTTCTTAGTCTTAAATCGTCCGTTGAGTACAAGCTCATCTTCCCTATTTCCT
>CAYXWK010000119.1:0-2118 GCA_964468785.1 Candidatus Woesearchaeota archaeon | reverse complement strand
GGTTATGTGATATTGTTCGGACTTGCGGGGGCTATTTTGTCGGATTTATTGTGGTATGTTTTTACGAAAATGAGGCTAGTTCGGAAGTTTAAAGAATGGAAGCACATCAAGAGACATTATGAAAATATAGAGAGGAATATTGAGAAAATTAGTCATGGAAAAGATTTTTTGATGCTCTTAATTGCGAAGTTTGTCGTCGGCACGAGAGTGGTTACAATAATTTACCTGAATCTTAGGAATATACAATTTTCTAAATTTGCCTTTTATTCATTTGTTGCGAACGCGATTTGGCTTGGTGCGATGATAACTTTCGGAGTTCTTGCTGGAAGGGGTTTTGTTGCGCTTGGCTTGATTGATAGCATACAGTGGATAATACTCGGCGCGGTTGTTTTAATTATTGCGTGGAATTTCATTGAGAAGGCAATTACCAGAAAATTTGCCGGACCTAATTTTGAGAGTGCCTAAAACAGTCTACGACATGGTCGTTAACCATTCCTGCGGCCTGCATAAACGCGTAGCAAATTGTTGAGCCGACAAACTTGAATCCGCGTTTTTTCAATTCGAGAGACATTGCATCAGATTCGACTGAGCGCGGAGGGATTTCTTTATCTGATTTCCAAGAATTTTTTATTGTTTTATTATTTGTAAATTGCCAGATGAATCTGTCAAACGAGCCGAATTCTTTTTGTATTTCGAGAAACTTTTGTGCGTTGATTATAGCCGCATTAATTTTTTGGCGGTTTCGGATTATTCCTTTGTCTTGCAAAAGAAAGGCGATTTCTTTTTCCCCAAATTTTGCTATCTTCTTTATGTTGTAGTTCTGAAATGCCTTCGCGAAATTTTTTCTTTTGTGCAGGACAGTTCTCCAGGAGAGTCCGGCCTGAAAAGCGTCGAGAACAAAAAATTCGAAGAGCTTCTTATCATCGTGCAATGGAACTCCCCATTCGTTGTCGTGGTAATGAATCATTAATTCGTCATTTCCCGGCCAAGTGCAGCGTTTCATTTTATTATTATACAACTAAAGGTTAAAAATTCATCTCCTCTTGATATTTTATGGTTGTTGAAGAAATAATCTCAATTATTTTCATTTCCAGGTTATCTGCACGCGAAGTTTTTTTGAAAACTAATTGAAGATAAACTCGGGGCGGGCGAAAATTTCTCCCTCGCGCGTTTTTTTGTAAACTCCGATAAATCTTTGTTGTATGAATGCCGCGAATACGTCCTGATTTGGAAGTTCAATAAGCTTTTCTTTTTTCAGAGGTTTCCCCGTTAGATAATCTTTCAGGAATTTTTCGTCGAGCTGTGCTTCAGGAAGAACTTGTTTAATCGCTTTTTCTGCAGGAATCAAGAATTTTCTGAGGGCCTCTTCGTCTTTCAATAATTTGTCAAAATTGTAGAGATTTATTGCGGATTCTTCTGAAAAAATTCCTGCTCTTGTCCGGCGCAATTCGAGCATATGCGCTCCACCTATCTTTTCTCCTAAGTCATGGATTAGTTTTCGAATATAAGTTCCGGCCTGCACTTCAGTCCTGAATAAAATGTCTTTATCTTTTTTTTCAAGCAATTTGAAACTCTTTATTTCCCGGACTCTTTCGGCTCTTTTTACCGAGGAGCGAACTGGAGGGAGTTGAGTTAGTTTTCCGACGAACTGCTCAGACTCTCTGCGAACTTTCTCCAAAGAGATTCTAGTGTGGACGCGCATTATTCCAACATATTCCTTGTCGTGATGCATAAAATAATCCGAGAGTTTGCACGCTCTTCCAAGAGTTATTGGGAGGACTCCTGAAACTTGGGGGTCTAAAGTCCCCATGTGAGAAGTTTTGCTAAGTTTTAAGGAGTTTTTGATATATTGCGAGACGCTAAACGAGGTCGGACCAGAAGGTTTGTCGATGATTATCAGGGAGAAATTCAGTAAATCGCTCAGCGGTTTTTGGTTCATTGAAAGAGTAAAATCCGACAAAATTTAAATATATGTAATTCGGTTTTTTGTAGTGAAAAATAAAAGAGAGATGAGAGAGGTTCTCGCAGCCGTCTTGATAATCTTGTTCATTTCGATTTTAACTTACAGGCCTGTTGAAGAGAGTGTTAGTTATTCTCCGACGAGCAACAGGGATGTCG
>CAYXWK010000118.1:0-2131 GCA_964468785.1 Candidatus Woesearchaeota archaeon | reverse complement strand
AATCATTATTCTTGGGGAGTCAATTTTTTTGAAAGAACTTAATATAAATCCCATTCTGTTGCTTTCTTCTTCTTTTTCTCCGATATTTGAGTAGAAGAATAATATTTTTATTTTTTCTTCAGAGCATTGCTCTTCCGTTATTTTTACAAGCTCGAAGTGTTTTAATTCGATGAGAGAGTAAGAAGATTTCTGTTCAATTACTCTTGCGTCGTTTTTACCGAAACGAGTTTCCAGGATTACTATTCTTTTTCCGACATTGTCAAGAATTTCGGAGGCGCGAAGCAAGGGATTTTGTGCGCAGTCGATGTTTGATGATTCAAGAAATCTTTCCAGTTCGTCGAGCTCTTTCTGTATTAGGTCGTTATGCTCTGAAATCTTTTTATAATTATTGTGCAAAATTGAAAACGAGAGGGAAAATATTCCGATGAAGATTATGTTCGCAAGTATAAAGGCGAGAACAAATCTTTTTATGTAGGAAGACGGATTATTCGTCATTTACCTGACCTCCACGCGACTTTTTTGTTGAATGCGACGTAAATCAGAGATACTATCCACCAGAATGAAAATAAAATTGAATAGAAAAATGCGAAGAGGAAGAAATTTATTTTAACTCCTTCTGAATATTTCATATTTTTTTTGGCGAACATCATGTAACACCAAAGCAAAGAAATAAAGAGAATAGTCAGGAGAAATATTTTGCTGCTGAACAAAAGTATGAAAATTCTTTCGAGGGTGAATTTGTTTATTTCAAATAATCCATTGAACTGGAAATTTATCGAGTTCATATCGAGCAGTTCCGCCCTTACTTTTGAAAGTGTTTTCAGAACGAGATACGGGGTAAGAGTTATCGACGCCATTATTGTGATAATCGCCATTGGAAGAACTATTGCTCCGAGCGGTCCCTTTTTCGGTCCGAAAAGAGGACGATAATTCCAGAGATTTTTTATTAGTCCGGCATACCATCTTCTTCTTTGAAAAAGAAGCTCTCTGAATTTTGCGGGAGCTATTGTGTGAACAATTGCGTCAGGAACATTTTCTATTACCTTTTTTTTGTTTTGTATTCTTAGCGCAAGTTCCATATCTTCCGTTAAATTTCCTACTTCAAATCCGCCGTGTTGTTCAAAAAATGATTTTCTGTAAGCGGAAAAAGCGCCAGGAGTTATGTGAATTGCATTCATTGATGCGAAGCTCTTTCTCAAAAATACTCCGAGGTAGTATTCTATCTGCTGAATTCTTTGGAGAATTGATTTTGGCTCGTGGATTCTCATAGAGGGACAGACGCACATTACTTCTTTGTTGTAAAAATATCCGTTTATTTTTTTCAGAACATCCGGCTGGACAAATGTGTCTGCATCCATTGTGACTATTATTTCACCATTTGCTTTTTCAATTCCAAAATTCAGTGCAGAGCCTTTTCCTCCATTTTCTCTCGTGAAAACTTTCACTATGGGGCTTTTTTCGGATTCAAATCTTTTTGCTATTTCGTATGTTTTGTCGCGACTTCCATCGTCTACAATTATTATTTCAAGATTTTCTTTTTTATAGTCGAGTGATAGAGCAGACTCTATTGTTCTTGCGATGCTTTTTTCTTCATTGTATGCTGGAATTATTATCGTCGTTTTTTCCTTTTCTGAATTTTTCGGAGGAACTATTTTTTTGTAATACATAAAAATGTTTACTATGTAAAATGTTGTCGCTATTAAGCCGATATATGCGAGAATGTATGCGATTGTCAGGTAAACATCAGACATTTTTTTCAGAAGAAATTTCTCCTCCGTTGACTTGCATTTCGTTTTCTGGAAATTGTGACTTGTAGCTGGAATTCTCGACATGGAAATAGTCGTGAAATTGTTCAGAGAGAGAAATTTCTGAGGTATGCCCGGTTTTTTTCTTGTTTATCAGTCCAAGTTCGGTGAATTTTTTTATGTGATCGTATGCTTTGTTTCCGCGAATTTTTATTACGACACTTTGTTTTATCGGTTGTTTGTATGCAATCATTGCGAGAGTTTCCTGTTCTGCCTTTGTGAATTCTGACGAGCCGGTTGCGAATCTATTTACTATTTCTATGTAATCCTGTGCGACATCCATCTTCCACGAGTTTTCTCTATTGATTATGTTTATTCCGAAACCT
>CAYXWK010000117.1:0-2163 GCA_964468785.1 Candidatus Woesearchaeota archaeon | reverse complement strand
TTCTCCTGCCTGTTATGGTCCGTGTGAACAGAACATTCCTGAAAAAGATTGTACTGGAGATGAAATGATTGTCTGGAAAGACTCAGCAGAAAACAAAGTTTATCAGGAAGGAAGTTGCGTTTTTGTGGATGGAGATTTGCGTTCTGCAAGCGCATTCGTTTATTATTTAATGAGAACTTAATCAGAAAAGTTTATAATAGTAAATAACGAGAAATTTTTATGGAAGAAAAGAAGTCTGAAAAAAAGGGCAACGATATTTTTTGGATTATCGGAATAATTGCAGTGATAGTCGGAACGTATTTAATTGGAAGCTATGTTTACACAAGCGTGAAAGGATTCGATTATGAGGGAATGCGTTTTGAAAGAGAGAGTTTTGGCGGAACAACTGTTTACATATACAATTATAATTCGGTTGTGAACAATCAGGTTTTTTCCGTCGAGCTTTTGTTAAGAAATGACCCGCGAAGAAACAAAGTTCCTGTGGAAACAAACGAGATATTTTTTCCGGAAAAAGAAACTGTTTACTTTGCGATAAACTCTACCGGACTGCAGTGTTCTCAAAGTCTTCTTAGTATGGGCTCTATAACTCAATTCGTAACAATGAACGGAATGAAAACGCTGGCAGGAACTGCGGATGAGAACGAAGCAGAAGAAGAAAACATTGATTTCATTTCGTGTGAAAAGTTTCCGAATAATGCTGTGATAAACATTCGTTCTGCTGATAGAACTTACATTTCAGGAGAAGGAAACTGCTATTACATTAATGTTGCAAACTGCGAGATTCTTGAGGCAGTTGAGAAATTCCAAATTCAGACGATTATTGACGCGAAGAATTACTACGGATAGTTTTTCTCTTTAGAATATCTCCGAAGATGTTTTTGAAATCTGAATAAATTGGAATTGTTCTGATATTGAACAAAAATATATTTGCAAACCAAATCAAAACGACGAGAACTGTGCTTCCGAAATACCAGAATGTGCGATGCGCCAAATCAAAGAACTGATAACCCTGCGTCATGAGAAAGGTGAAGATAATTATTCTTGCAACATTGAGAACGAAGAAAGAGAGGATTATGAAAGAGAAGCTCTTTACTCTTTTAACGGCTGACATTGGAGTTGTTAAGTTCAGAATGCAAAGAAGATAATACGCCGCACCTGCTACACAGGCGGGAATTATCTGGGCGAAACTTCCTCTGAACCTGAAAATATTGTCGCTGATAAGGATAGTTCCTTCGTCTATTAGGGAGAGAAAGAAGTAAGATAAATATATTGTTAATGGCGTGAAGATTGCGTAGAAAATCCAGAGATTAAATGCCCCAAGCAAGACGAGCAAAAAATATCTTAAAAAAATTCCGAAGAATTCTTTTGAGAATGGTTTGAAAAATTTTTTGTTTATCTTTTGAGATTTTCTTTTTCTCTTTTGCATCAGTTAATTAAAGAATTATCTTTTAAAATGGTATCGATTACCTTCTTGAGATTCTTATGGCGACTACGATTATTAATATTATAAGTATTACGTTAACCAAACCGATTATCCAGAGGTAAGTGTTTCCGCCGAAACCGAATGAAAATCCGCCCGAAGATGAAGAGCTACCAAAGTTTACTGCTACTTCTCTTGTTTCGGTCACTCCGTTTGAATTTGCCTGAATTACAAAGGTTTTCTCTCCTGTTGCGTCATCTCTGACATTCAATCTGACTGTTACATCTCTGCTTTCTCCCGGAGCGAGAGTCAAAGCAGTCTGTGAAATACTTCCAAGTGAAGCCCATGATTCATAACCTGCAACGTTAACTGTGAATGATGCGTCGGTTGTCTGTAAGTTAGTAATTGTTGTTCTTACAACTAATTCCTCTCCCGGAGCCGCGTTGGATTGTAAACTTGCAGTTATTGCTGCGACTCTAACTCCCGGCTGAAGTGTGCAACCGAGGACTCTCAAGCCGACTACTGTGTCGCTTCCGGAAGTCTGTCTGTAATTTCCGTTCCTGTAATCGTACTCAGATGATAGTCTTAACTGGTATACTTTGTCCTGTGCATTCAATGGAACATTAAATTCGAAGGAAACTGATTCCTTATCTCCAATGTCAAGGTCATTCAGAATTTCAAATTGTTCGTTCAAACCGAGTTCGGTGTTAATTAATCTTACTCTTACTCTGTCCTGGTCGTCT
>CAYXWK010000116.1:0-2219 GCA_964468785.1 Candidatus Woesearchaeota archaeon | reverse complement strand
CCTCGTGTTAGTTGCACCCAGACATTTATTCAGAATGCCCTATTCCCTGCATGAAAAAACTTCGCTCGCCAGCGTAGTGATAGAGAGAGATGAAATCGGCAAATTTTTGCCGAAGGATGCTGATGCCATGAAAGTAAAAATAAAAAATTTTATGCCTAAAAATGAGAAAGATGAGGGAAGAAAACTTTTAATTGAGTCGCTTTCGTGGAAAAGGCAAACAGATAAAGAAGAAAAAAAGGAATATGAAAAGAAATACTTTTCGAAAGATTTTGAAGAAATAAATTTTGAGAAGGTGGATGACTCTATGTTTCCCCCAGCGATAAAAAAATTGCTTACTGGCTTAGAAGATGGAAAAAAAAGAGGTCTTTTTGTTTTGATAACTTTTCTCAGGAATCTGAATTTTCCCCCTTCTGAAATTTATCGGAGAGTTGATGAGTGGAACAAGAAAAATAAACCTCCTCTGAAAGAAGGATATGTACGCAGTCAAATTGAGTGGCATATTAAACAACGAAAAAAAATATTGCCTCCCAACTATTCTAATGATGCTTTTTACAGAGATATCGGGCTGTTACAGGAACTTCCGAAAACGAAAAATCCCTTAGTAGACGTAAAACGCAGAATGTTTAAGCCGGAAAGAAATTAGAAAGAATCGTCGTCCAAATCTTCAAAGGAAAGTTCATCTCTTGACATTCCATGACAAATCTGCTGACCATATATTTTTCTAAGTCCATAAAAAAACAAACTTTGACTTGATAATGCCACATAAACGGGAAAATTCTCTGATGCTCTGTCATTGAGAATTTCAGCTATACCGGAAACTATTTCTGTCAAAGCCATTATTATACGGAAATTGAATAGTTTTTAAATTTTTTTAGGGAATACTTTGAGAAGATTTTTAAAGAACTTGTGCATAGTAAATAAATGAGAGAAAGAGGTGTCGCAATGCTATTCTTGTTTTTGTCAGGAATTGTGTTTTTCGCAGGATATGCTAACGCACAAAATAATGATTATTCTGAAATGATTAACAAAGCATATGTTTGTCTTGATGACAGAATAGATGACTCTTTGTCAATAACCTTGCAAGAAGCTACATTTTCCATGATGGCTCAATCAAGAAATTTTGGAGTTTCCGGCAAAGTTGTTGAGAAAGTAAATTCTTCAAAATTGCCTTCTGAAAATTGTTGGTCATCTTCCACCTCATGTAATGTGAAAGAAACTGCTCAGGTTGCTATCGCGAAAAGAGCGAATGGAGAAGATGTCACAGAAATAATTAATTGGCTGAAAAACCAGACCGGAATTCCTGCAGATTTAGAATGGTATTTGCAGATAACTATTGAAGGAAACAAACAAGCATCGTGTATTATTCAGTATGAGGGCGGTTCCTCAAGCGTGACTGTGAATGAAGATTTAACTGTTGAAGGAAATTTTGGTAACTGCTTTAGTTCTTCTCAAAACGGATATTGGCTTAAGATAAACGATGCCTGTGTTGAACGAAGAATGGACTTAAGTTGTAACTGGGATGGGGAATCTAATGAGAGATTCTTAACTAATTTAGTTTACAAACAGCCATCAAGCGCAGTCATTTATGTTTCTTCAGGAACGAAGACGAGTCCACGAGGAGGAATACACGACCAACGGATAACTGCGAGGTGTTTTAAACAGGGAGGTTCGTGCAATTATGAAGCGAGTTTGTGGGCTACATCTGCAATACATCATTATGAAGGGAGCGTTCAAGAATACCTGCCCTATTTGCTTGGGTTGGCTGAAAGCAATAAACAATTTTTCCCTGACGCATTTTTGTTAAAGTTAACGGGAGGAACGAGTAGTGGAAATCATTATGCTTCAATTACCGATAAAGTTTCACTTGGACATTGGGATATAGCTGGAGGATACAACAAGCATATTGATACTGGTCTGGCAATGATTGCACTTGGAGGAATAAATTCCGCAGTCGTTTCTCAGTACGGAGTTCCACAGGTATTTTTAGAAAGGGACCGAACTGAAGCAGGTTGTTGGAGCAATGACGGAATTTCTGAAACTGCGTTTCTACTTTATGCGAGTGGAATGCCTTATTCAGGAACAATAAATGAGACAAATCTCGGTGGTGGGGGAACTCCTCCTGGAGGCGTTGTTGGAAATGGTTCGATAAATGGAACTAATGGTACTGGTGGTTTCGTTCCGCCTTATGAGGAAAACTGTGAAATTGCAGGATATTATTG
>CAYXWK010000115.1:0-2241 GCA_964468785.1 Candidatus Woesearchaeota archaeon | reverse complement strand
GACGACAGGAATTGAACCAGACATTGCTTTGGTAAAATACAAGGTTTTGTCTGGCGGAGGAATGTTGAAGATTGTTAATCGTGCGGTTCCAATGGCTTTGCATAGATTAGGTTATGGGGAGATGCAAATAAAAGAAATAATTGACTTTATAGATAAGAATGATACTATAGAAGGAGCTCCGCATTTATTGGAGAAACATCTTCCTGTTTTTGATTGTGCTTTCAAGGCGGCGAAAGGAACGCGCTCTATAGATTATAAAGGACATATTATGATGATGGCAGTAACGCAACCTTTTATTTCCGGAGCTATAAGTAAGACCGTGAATATGCCTGAAGGCTCGAGTGTCGAGGACATTTTCAACGCTTATATATTTGCATGGGAGAACGGACTGAAAGCAGTTGCAATTTATAGAGAGAATAGCAAGAGATCGCAACCACTCAATACGAGAAAAACCGAGGGCGAGGTTATCAAAAGGGAAGTTATTGGAATAAACAAGAGAAGCAAACTTCCGCAGACACGACGTAGTCTTACTCACAAGTTCGATATTTCAGGTCATGAAGGATATATCACCGTCGGGCTTTATGATGACGGGAAGCCGGGAGAAATATTTGTTACAATGCATAAACAGGGTTCAACTATCCGAGGTTTAATGGATGCGTGGGCTACTTCTATGTCTTTGAATTTGCAACAAGGCGCTAAAGTTTCAGAGTTGTTTGGAAAGTTCCGTCATCATAAGTTTGAGCCAGCAGGTTTTGTGAAGAATTTTAATGGTGGGTCGCTTGACGTTAAACCGATAAGAACGGCTTCTTCGATAGTCGATTATGTTGCGCAATTTATGTTAAATAATTTTGGTGAAGGTGCTGGAAAAATCGACTTTGTTGTTGAATCGAAAATGATTGAGGAAAAGGAAGAGCAGGCATCCTTGGAGGTTTTTTCGGTCGATGAAGGTTTGGTTTGTCCCATTTGTGGTGGCTCTGCTAAGAGAATCGGAAATTGCGCTATTGCGTGTACGAGTTGTAAGCAGACAACGAGAAGCGGTTGTGGTGAGTGAATTTTTGAATAATCGAGTGCAGTAGATTTAGTTGGTGTTTGAATAAATTTTGGTTTTCTAAAGTTATTTAAACTTTCAAAACCAATTTCTTGTATGCAACATCATTATACTAAATATCTTGGAATAGTTATCGTTTTTCTTTTTGTGTTTCTTTTAAGCTTTTCTTATTTTCAAAAACGTCCGGAAGTTCTGCTTTCTCCAGGAGAAGACGCTTCTTTCGGTACAAGACTTTGGAGTAATGTTATCGGGTTTTATTCTGAAAGTTCTGTTTTTCTATCGGGGATTCTGATTGTCGTGGCGATTGCTTTGTTAATTTTAATTGTTGTAAGCTCTAAATATAATTAACCTAAAAGTTTATAATCTCTGAAAGTTTTTTTTTGTGATGAGTAAGCACGCGAGAGATTTATCTTTTGAAACTTTTGATAGCTTTATTGGGAAAGGAATTTCCGTTGTGGATTTTTGGGCGGCTTGGTGTGGACCTTGTAAAATAATGGGTCCAATTTTTGAAGAGGTTGCCGGTATGATGGGAAATAAATTTAATTTTGGAAAAGTTGATGTTGATAAGGAAGGTGAACTGGCGCAAAAATTTAGAGTGATTAGCATTTCGACTTTGATTTTTTTTAAGAATGGTGAAGTCGTGGACAAAGTTGTAGGTGTATTAGGCAAGGAAGAGCTTGTTGATAGACTGAATTCTTTTTAGTTTCTCCGAATTTTTTATATTGAATAATTTTAAATAGCGATTTTTTCTCTGTAAGTTAGGCTCCGTAGCTCAGCCCGGTTAGAGCACTGGCCTTTTAAGCCAGGTGTCGGGGGTTCAAATCCCCTCGGGGCCATTTGGAATTTTGAATAATTAGAATTCAATTTACGAAAAGAGGAGTTTGAAAAATTTTCAAACGGAAAAAATAAATTTTTTGTCGATAATAAAATTATTTGTGCTGGATAATTTTTTTCCAGATGTTGAATTAAAGATTTTTAGAATTCTCATTCTTTGATGAAAATTTTTTGAACAGGAAATATTTTTAGACTAATCGTTAAAATATTTTTTTAATAATGCCTTATTTGGATTGAAGCGAGCAGGTTGAAAAAGTCCGAGAATGCTGAATAAGGCACAAATATGAGTAGTTGCTTAGGATTGTATATTATTTATCAAACATTAGTTGCTCCTCAAATTTAAGGAAAAGTTTAAAAAG
>CAYXWK010000114.1:0-2247 GCA_964468785.1 Candidatus Woesearchaeota archaeon | reverse complement strand
TAAAAAAAAATATCACAAACTTTTATTCATTCTGATACTCGTGATTTTTTTCGTTCTCGCTTCAATCGGCTATCTAATTTATCTTCTGGTGTTTAAATGAAAACAAAAGAATTTACAAATCTCTGGAAAGAATCTCTAAAATCTCTTTTTACAAAACCCTTTCTTTTTATTCCGGGATTTTTTCTAATCGGAATAGTTCTCGGAATCTCAACGCTCGGAAAAAAAATAAGTTATTCTCTGCAAACAACGCCTTCAAATATAATTTGGGTGGCTTCATCAACACTGGCTCTTTTAATCTCCTTTTCCCTAATATCATCATTTCTCATAATCTTGGCTACGAACGCTATTGAGAAGAAAAAATGGAATTTTCTGCTCGGAAGTCGGATAAAAACAGGTTTCCCGAGAAACTTTGCCGTGCTTCTTTTCTTTCTTATTTTGTTCAATCTGATAAATCTAACTCTGTTCCTTTTCACAAAAGCCATGATTCTCTCTCAAAAATATTTAATTCTTTCAGAAGGAGTTTTCAGACTTTTGAGCACCCTTATTTATTTCGTCTGGATAGCAGGCGTTTTAATTTTCTTCTGTTTCTCCGGGTTTTTTGCAGTTTCAAAAAACCAGCGCTTAGTAATTGCGGTAAAAAACTCAGCTTCTCTGGTGAAGTCAGAGTATCCTGCAGTATTATCTTTGACTCTGATTTTTTTCGCCCTATTCTTTTTCTCATCAACATTGCCGGAATACTTTAGCAACTTTGTCGAATATATAATCTTAGTTCCGCTATTATTTGTTCTTATGACAAGATTCATTTTAGTTCATGGAAAATGACTTCAAAAAATTTTTCTTTAATTTATGAACCGGCAGAAGATTCTTTTTTGTTAGAAAAGGAAGTTAAGAAATTATCGAACGGGAAATCTGTTTTGGACATAGGAACAGGAAACGGAATTCAGGCAGAAGCTGCAAAAAATTCAGGGGCGAAAAAAGTTTTTGCAACAGACATAAATGAAAAATCCATAGCTCTCTGCAAATCGAAAGGGATATCTTCTGTCGTCAGCAATCTGTTCGAAAATATTAATGAAAAATTTGATTTGATAGTTTTTAATCCGCCCTATTTACCAAAAGATGAGCGTGAAGATTCGGAAAGCGCATTAATTACCGAAGGCGGAAAAAAAGGAGATGAAATAATAATAGAATTCCTGAAGAATGTTGGAGACTATCTAAATCCGAATGGGAAAATACTTCTTCTTTTATCATCTCTGACACCAAAAAAAAGAATATTAAAAATGCTACGGGAAAAAAATTTTGCAAAGAGAAAACTTTCAAAACAGAAAATTTTTATGGAAACTCTGGAGGTTTTGAAAATCTATCCAAGAGAGTCGTAGTATTCTCTTTCCTTAGCTTCTATTTCAGAAAGAATTTTCCCGGAAATTTCCGCAGCTCTTTGACCTTTCTCAGTTAGTTTGTAAAAGAGTCGCGTAGTCGGGGTTTTTTTCAAAGGACTTTCTACATCGCCAGTTTCCCGAGTCACCAAACCTCCACGGATAAGGTATTCAATTCCGTTTCTGACAAGAATTTGTCTGGACATTTGTTTAGAAACATCTGAAATGGTTACAGGTCGCCTTTGCTGAGCCATATAGTCTAATATATTGATAGAAAGGAGAATTTGCTCATTCATTCCGGAATAGTTTCCACGGCTATTTTCAACCAATCTCTCAAGGGTTTCTAAATCAATCTTTATGGTGCTCACCTTAATTTTTTGAACATCTCATTTAAAGACTTTATTATAATCAAGTATCATTTAGAAAAACTTAAAAGCGTGTTCAGCAAATAAAAAGTATGAAAGAAAAGCTTATTGAGAAAGCTATGCTGTTAAGGCAAGAAAGCGAGGAGGCGGAAAGACAGATTTCGTTTGTAAGGCAACAGGTGGCTGAGCTGGAGTCCTTTGAAAAAAGTCTTTCCGAGTTAGAAAGAAGCAAGGAAAAAGAAATGATTCTGCCGATAGGAAGTGGCGTTTTTATGAAAGCTGAGAGAAATTCCAGAGAAAAAATATTTGTCGATATTGGGGCAGGAATTATAATAAAAAAGAGCATTTCAGAAACAAGAGAAGTTATATTGGAACAGATAAAAAAGTTCAGGCATGCTGAAATGATTCTTTCCGAAAGACTCGAATCTTTTTCTTTTGAGTTTATGAACATGCTCGAAGAAGTAAAAAAGATAAAGGCAAATCAATAACATTTTTATATAAAATACAAT
>CAYXWK010000113.1:0-2360 GCA_964468785.1 Candidatus Woesearchaeota archaeon | reverse complement strand
AATATTGGACTGTGCACTTTGTCCAGAACAACCGGCGCGCTTCTTGCGTATACGTCTGGAGCTCGGTTTGCGATATCTGTTCGAATCTCCATAGAATTATTTTTGCGTTCTTCTATAAAAGTTGTTGTTGTTTTTTTCTGACGACTAAATAATTTTGAGATGTTGAGTAAGATTTAATTAGGAAGTTTTTCAGAAGTTTAAATGGAATTTGTTGGAAAATGTCTTGTTGTTAAATCCGGGGAGAAAAGAATTTTAGTTGTGGGAGATTTGCATTTGGGGTATGAGGAGTTTTTGAATCGTTCGGGGGTT
This sequence comes from Candidatus Woesearchaeota archaeon, assembly GCA_964468785.1. Lineage (GTDB taxonomy): Archaea > Nanobdellota > Nanobdellia > Pacearchaeales > GW2011-AR1 > UBA73. The sequence continues at coordinate 2,051 of CAYXWK010000113.1, read as the reverse complement.
TTTGTTTCGAGAAGACTTTTTGAAGAGATGATAGAATATTTTGATAGGGTTTTTGAGAGAGTTGGAAAAGTTGAAGAGATTGTTTTGTTAGGAGATGTGAAGCACGATTTCGGGAGGATAATGCGGCAGGAGTGGAATGATTTTGGAAAACTGATTGAATATTTAAGGAAGCGAAGTGGGAAGATAGTTATTGTGCGGGGGAATCATGATAAAATTATCGGGCCGGTTGCTGAGCGGTCTGGCGTCGAGGTTTTAGAGTTATATCGCGCGGGGGAGATTTGTTTTTTTCATGGTGAGAGGAATTTTCCGGAAATTTATGATGATAAAATAAAAATTTGGGTAATGGGGCATTGGCATCCTGCTGTAAAAATAAGCGATGGGGTTAAAGTTGAAAAGTATAAATGTTTTTTAGTTGGTAAATCGAAAAAGAAAGAAATTGTGATTGTGCCGAGTTTTTTTGCAGGAAACCCTGGGAGTGATCCGAGAGGAGATATAGAGAGAGTTTGGAATTTTAATATTGGAAAATTTAAAGTGTTTGTTGTCTCGGATGAAGATTTGGAAGTTATGGATTTCGGAGAGCTGAGAAAGCTGGATTAGGATTTGAATTGGGCTTTTATTGGTTTCAAGAAAATTAAAGGAAGATTTAGTTCGTCCTGAATGTCTGACATTTTAATAGAGCATTTTCTTGAGACGAAATTGTAGAGGGAAACTGTTTCTTCTTTTGTTAGTGATTTGTTTTTCCAGTTTTTTTCGAAATCGTCTGCTTCTTTGCCTGAGAGCGCTACAAGAACGAAACCTTCGAGAGAAATTTTGGCGAGTTCCTCTTTAGGGTTTTTTTTGGAATTGTAAGCTATTGTATATTTGAAAGAAATGTTGAATGTTTTTCCGTCAATAAGCTCATTATCTAAAGCTTTTATTTCCGGAAAATCTGCTTCGTGGTTGAATATTGTATCTTCAGATATTTCGTACTTCCTTTCAGCATTTATTTTTGTGAAACCAAATCCGATTATTTTCATTTTAATTTTAGAGTAAAGTGGTTTAAAAGTTTTGTTGTATTCTTGAGATTACATTAAGTCTTCTTCAGACACGACGACGAAATCGCCGATTGCGATTATTGAATTGTAGGGGATTAGCGCTTCTTTTCCTGAAGAGATTTCTAGGTTTAGGTTGCGAGTGTAGGATGTTGCGTCTTTTAGCACTAATTGAATTAGTTCGCCGGTGTTTGTTTCGAATGTTACATCTTTAACGAGTCCGAGCCGCTTTCCTTCTTTTGTAACGACTAATTTTCCTAGAACATCTCTCAAGGGTTTCTTTTCAATAACCATTGAGTAGAGAAAGGTGTTCGATATATAAACTTTTCTTTAGGCAGAAGAGTATTTTGGAGAGTGGGTGTTCTCGCGGTGTGTGACCCTTTGATTTCGTTTGGAAAATTAGAAAATTTTTAGAAAAATTTAAATAATGTTATTTATGTTCGTTTAATTATATTTATTTTATAAATATTTATATTATATTATATATTGGTTTAGATAATTATTTTATTTATCCATCTATTGTTCTTTTAATTCGGACGATTATTCTAGTTGTTGAGATAGAGTTCTTTTAATTTAAGTAAATTTTATTGTGAAATCTTGAATTTAAGAAACTCCAGAGGAAATGGTGGTGTAGGGGAGAAAATATTTTGGAGAGCCTTTTTTATTCGGAGAACTCTTTGTTTTCATTGGAAATAGAGGTTGAGTGCAGATAAGTTTATAATGTTAATAGGATAGAAATTTGCGAGGTGCCATGGCAGACTTAGAAAAAATTTTCGATTCTTTTGTAGGGAGCAATCTTTTCAAGAATAAACTCGTTTTACAATCTAATTATTCTCCCGAGAGTATTTTACATCGGAGTGAGCAGATTGAGGCAATTGCTTCTATTTTAGGTCCGGTGTTGACGGGGGACAGGGCGAGCAATCTTTTTCTTTACGGGAAAACCGGAACTGGGAAAACTCTCAGTGCGAGATATGTTGGAGAGAAGATTGGAGAGAAAACAAAGGAAACGGGAAACACCAA
>CAYXWK010000112.1:0-2364 GCA_964468785.1 Candidatus Woesearchaeota archaeon | reverse complement strand
CTATTCCTCATGACCATGCTAGAAAATTTTCTAGGTTTTTATAAATAATTATCCCCTAAAGATTATTTCATCTTCTTTCTTAAAAAGAAAGAAGCAAAGAAGGGCGATTTCTCTTATTATGTGGGTTTTAGACAAACTTTCCCACCATCCACTCATCCGTGACTCACGAGGAGCCTTCGAGGCTCAGCTCGTGTTTTTCTTCCATTTCATTCCAGAAAAATCCCTGAACAGGGCTTAAACAAGAAATTCTTTTTCCTTTCGGAAATTTTTCTTAGTGAAAAACCAGAATTTCTCCAAATTTTTTCTTTCAGAAAAAACTCTCGAGGTCACTTCGTTCCGCTCGAGCCCTTTGGGTTGTTTAAGCCCAATGTTATGTCTAATTAATTTTTGGCGCCCTCGATGAATATTTTTATATATTGCAATATTTATTTTCTAATTAGATGAAAACTGAACTGAAATTTATTATTGAAACTTTGAATCCAAAATTGTTGGGTGTAGATGCAGTTAGTATTGACTCTTTCAAAAAATTAGGTGTGGGAGAGGGAAATCTTAATTATCTTTTCAAGATAAAGAATAAGAAGTTTATTTGCAGGGTCAATATTGATAAAGGAGTACCGAACAAATCCAAAAATGAATATGGATCACTCAAAAGAATTGAAAGTCTGAACATTGCTCCTAAAACATTTTACTATCATCCTAAAGACAAAAAATTTCCTTATGGTTTTATTGTTCTTGAATTTATTGAAGGAAAACCATTACGAATGAAAAAGCGAACTTATACTCAAAAACAAGTCCAACAAATCGCTTTTATCTTAGCAGAATTACACTCTAAAAGATGTAATTGTTTACCCAAAAAAGATTATTCATTTCAATATTATTTAAAACATTGTGAAGATTATAATAAAACCATCAATAAGCACAATGACAAACTCAAAAATGAGCTTGTTGAAATTCATACTAGAATCGGAAATTTTCTGTCCAAAAAAGAGGAGCATAAATTTAGTTTAATCCATGGAGATGTCTGTCCACAAAATATTGTTGAAACAAAAAATGGATTAAAACTAATTGATTGGGAATCACTGCAATGTTCAGACCCAGCAAAAGATATCGCAAATATTTTGATTGATTTAGAATTAAAAAATAGTGATTTGGATTTGTTCTTGAAAGAATACCAAAAAATAAGAAAAGACCCAACAATTTTGGAAAGAGCAAAGACTTATGCAGTTTTATCGAGAGCTGTTTATTTCTTATGGGAAATAACCCGTTCATTTGAAATCATTAACAAAGAATTACCAAAAGAATATCTCAATAAAACTACTGCACAAAGTCATATTAATGAGGCTAAATTTCAGTTCAGAAAATTAAGTGAATTAATTGATGTTCCAAAAATAAATATTGATTCTCTATTTACGGGAGCCAAAAATTAACTTCTTCGGGCTTTCAGCTCTCGACCCCGCTGCGTTCTCCTCGCTTTGCTCGTCAGGGGATTTAACAGCGATTTAAAGAGAAATGCCTCAGCTCGTCATTTCTCCAAATTTTTTTGTCAGCTCTGAAAAATCCTCCAGCCATATGGGTCGGATTTTTCGAGGACAAAAAAACTTCTTTAAATCGCGATGTTATGTCTAATTAAAATCACTTTTCTTACCCACCCAATAGGACGCGCGCCTCGGTTTTTCTAACGAAAAACAAATAGTTGGCTTTGCCGAAAGTTATATAAGAATTGTTTTGCAATTAAACCCTATAAGATGAGAAAGAAAAAGGAATTAACAAACAAAGAAAAAAAAGATTTAGTGAATAGATACCAAACTGCTTTACTCAAAGGAAAAAAATTTTCTACAAAAAACGAACTTGAAGCAGAATATATTTATGGTTTTTTACAACCAAGTTTAGAACAATATAGCGAAGCTGGTGAAACTAAAGTATTAAAAAAGATTGGTAATAAAGAAGTCGAGATTTTGAAAGGATCTAAAGAGTGGAACGAACTTTTTGGACAAGAAGAGGATGATTTTGAAAACGAGATGGGCAAAGACATTAAACTAATTAAATTTGCTATGTTCACTTGTTTTGGGATTGCCCTAATCCTTATACTTCTTGATTTAATAACGTGGGCCATTTTATTTTTGGCAATAGCTTTTTATCTTATTTATCAAATATATAGAAAAAATAAAGTAAATAAATTCATTGAGCAGACCGTTAAAGATTTTAGAAATATAGAAGATTTATCTCCTGAGGAATTTAACAAGAAATTCAATGAGGTGAAGAAGAAAGGAACAAAAAGCACAAGCTATTCTGTAAGTATAACCGACCCCGAAACAGGAGAAACTAACACTTCTCTCTTTTCTTCTAAAAAAGATGCAGACCGCT
>CAYXWK010000111.1:0-2368 GCA_964468785.1 Candidatus Woesearchaeota archaeon | reverse complement strand
TATGTACAATGAAAGAGTTTCCTCAATTAGACAAAAGAAAAAAGAATTAAGTTCTGGAAATACGGAACAATTTTCAGCACCGGACAAAGTGTAATACTCGCAATCGGAACGTTCTTTGTAATATATTTTCCATTAATGAAATTTCTTGATGGTGGAATAAGTATCGGGACTCTCGCATTCATCTACACAATTTACACAGGTTTGACTGGACATTTATTCGGATTCGTTCACGGAATCCGGGGATATTACATCTCACTTGGAGATTTGGACGAACTATTTCAATACGCTCAAATAGAAAATGAAATAAAAAACGGCTCAAATAGAAAAATGAAAGTAGAAAAAGGAGAAATAGAATTAAAAAACGTCTCATTCACTTATCCTGGAAGAGGAGATGAAAGAGCAATCCACGACCTTTCTTTAAAGATAAATAAAAACGAAAAAATCGCACTCGTCGGACACTCAGGTTGCGGTAAAACAACTTTAGTTAAACTGATTTACAGATTATACGACACTGCTAAAGGCGAGATATTAATAGATAATAAGAATATAAAAGAATTCAATCAGGAATCATTAAGAAACGAATTAAGCATCGTCCCACAGGAAGCAATTTTATTTGACGACACAATTTATAACAACATACTATTTTCAAACCCGAAAGCGTCAAAAGATGAAGTAATGAATGCTATGAAATTCGCGCAGTTAGACAAATTCGTAGATAAATTGCCAAAAAAAGAAAACACGATTGTTGGAGAGCGCGGAGTTAAACTTTCAGGCGGCGAAAAACAAAGAGTTTCAATTGCGCGCGCGATACTTGCAAACAAAAAAATACTTGTCTTAGATGAAGCAACTTCTGCTTTAGATTCAAAGACAGAATACGAAATCCAAAACGACTTAGAACAACTAATGAAAAACAGAACCTCAATAATAATTGCCCACAGACTTTCAACGATAATGAAGGCGGATAAAATTGTGGTTATGGACAAAGGAAAGATAGTTCAAACAGGAAAACATTACGATTTAATAAAACAGAAAGGAATTTATCGTGAGCTTTGGAACTTGCAGAAAGGAGGATACATTAAGGAATAATTAAATAGCTAAACATGAAATTCAAAACACTATCCAACTTCAATCTAAAAAACAAGAGAGTATTACTACGTTTAGATTTAAACACAGAAATCATCAAAGGCAAAGCGCAGTTGTCAGAAAGAATGAAAGCTCATCTTGAAACACTAAAAGAACTAAAGAAAAATGGCGCTAAAACAGTAATTCTTGCTCATCAAGCTCGTCCAGGAGAATCAGATTTTATTTCATTAAAACAACACTCGAAATTAATTGGAGTAAAATTCGTTCCCGACATCTTGGGAAAAAAAGCGATTAAAGCGATTATACAATTAAACCCTGGAGAAGTTTTATTATTAGAGAATATTCGCTCGTTAAAAGAAGAATTTGCCCATCCAGAAAATAATGACTTAATCAACATATTAGTCCCATTATTTGACCTATACATTAACGACGCATTCTCAGTTTCACATCGCGAACAAATTTCTATTACTGGCTTTCCTAAATACCTCCCATCAGGAATCGGACGTGTAATGGAAAAAGAAATAAATTCTTTAGAAAAAATAAATTTAGAAGATTGTTTGTTTATTTTAGGTGGCACAAAACCAAAAGAGAACATTCCAATTCTTGCAAAACATGAAAACATTTTAACGACTGGAGTTTTCGGACAGTTATGTACAATTGCAAAAGGTAAAAATCTCGGGGCACAAAACAAATTCCTTAAGAAAAAAATAAAAGAGTTCGTCCCAATTCTAAAACCTCTGGTTTCTAAAGCAATTACTCCTTTAGACTTTGCACTAAAAGTAAACGGAAAACGTAAAGAACTTTCCCTTGAAGAATTCCCATCAAACTATGAAATATTTGATATCGGTAAAAAAACTCAAGAACTCTACATTGAAAAAATAAAAAATGCAAAGTCAATTTTCATGAAAGGAGTTGCAGGTTATTGTGAAGAAAAACAATTTTGCGAAGGAACTAAAGTTATTCTTCAAGCAATAGCAGATTCAAAAGCATTTAGCTTAGTCGGTGGAGGCCACACAACTCAGGCAATCGAAAAACTCAAAATCAATAAAAATAATTTTGGTTACATCTCTCTTTCCGGCGGAGCGTTAGACGAATACGTTTCTGGAAAGAAACTTCCAGGCTTAGAGGTTTTAAAAAAATGAAACTAAAAATTCTCTCATACAACATTCTCCACGGATTTCACACAATAGAACCTCCAAATTTTCAACTTGAAAAGAAAAGACTTGAAGCAGTTAAAAAAATAATCAAAAAAGAAAATCCAGATATTTTAGGAATTCCAGAAGCA
>CAYXWK010000110.1:0-2371 GCA_964468785.1 Candidatus Woesearchaeota archaeon | reverse complement strand
ACTATATGGAAAAACCGGCGAGAAAAAATATTCGGAGCTTGTTAGCACATATCTTAATTATTTAAAACATGTTCAATCGGAAGAAGGTAAATTTTACAATTTGGTTTCAAAAGAAAGAGTGGTTAACAGAAACTCATGGAGCGAAGAGGCGCACAGTCGAGCAATAAATACTCTTGGCTATCTGGCTTCAATTCAATCTCTGCCGTCCGAAATAAAATCTGAGTCTGTTGAAATGTTATTCAGGGCAATTCCTGCAGCACTTGAAATAAATTCTCCGAGGGCAATTTCATCCGTTATTTCCGGACTTTATTATTTTAACAAAGAGAATTATTCTGAAGAAACTATTTCACACATAAGAGAGTTAGCAGACAGACTTGTTGATATGTATTTTCATAATTCCAGCGAAGAATGGAAATGGTTTGAGACAGAGTTGACATATTCAAACGCTAAAATGTGTGAGGCATTATTCTATTCGTATATGGTGACTCAGAATGATACTTATCTAAAAGTGGCTATTGAATCCCTTGACTTTCTTTGTTCGCACACTTTCAAAGAAGGAATATTTGTTCCAATTGGGCAGAATGGATGGTTCAAGAAAGGAAAAGAAAGAGCTCTTTTTGACCAACAACCGACTGAAGTTTCATCTACTGTGCGTGCATTGATTCTTGCGTATAAAATAACCAAGAATCACGAATATGAGAGAAAAACTATCTCCGCATTTAATTGGTTTTTGGGAAAGAATATGCTGAATCAGATTGTTTATGATGAAAAAACCGGCGGATGTTACGACGGAATTGACAAAAAGGATATCAATCTTAATCAGGGAGCGGAGTCAACTTTAGCTTATCTTAATGCCAGATTATCTATGGAAGAACTGAACTAAAATATTTAATAAGTATGCTTTTTGATTTTTTCCATGAAAAGCATTGTTTGTTACGAATATGGACTTGGAACTTTTGACGAAATAAAATTTAGAGTTGATGAGTTGGAGCTTTTTCCAGAGATTTCGGGATTGATTGACAGATTTTTTGAAGAGAGAGGAATTTTTATTCCTAAAGTAATCGGAGTTTATCAAAGAAAGGAGTTAATACCGGAAAGAGAACCTGAAAGAGAATTTTTAAAAAAACTGAATGAATTTCATAGAGATATTGTTTCTGTTCAGGATTCTTCCAGAGAAAGTATCTCTTTCAAAAGCGATTTGTCTAATTTAATTTTTGTTGCTTATGACCCGAGTTCTATTCCACTTGAAATTGTCAGAGATTTATTAAACGAAGACAGCGGAAGAATTGCAATCGGTTCGATGGATTCTGTTCCAGATTTTTACAGGAAAGATTCTTATTTGTTTAACCGGGATGAATGCGAACGAGTGAATTTGCGTGAATTTAGAAAGATGAGGGCAGAGTATGGTTTGACTGAACTTGAAAACGCCGTTTTGACAGGTCTCGAAAGTATGGCTCCATAAAAGAATTTTAGTAAGTATTATATACGCCGGTTTCTTTTTTTGTTGATGATGAAAAAAAAGAAATGCCTCACTTGCGAGAATGAATTTGAAGTTAGTCCGTTTTCCAGATATCCGAGAAAATATTGTAAGGAATGCAGTGCGAAACGGAAAAAGATGTGGGATAATCAGTGGAAAGTGAAATTTGAAGATTTGGACGATGAATGATTAGTCAAAATATATAAACTTCTTTTTCTATAAAAGTTTATGGAAGAGGTTGACTTAGTCTACGCGAAAGCAGTTGATGTTTTGAGAAAATGTTCGACGGAAAACGGGTTTTATGCTGCGTTCCCCGGATATGATATGGTTTTTGCGCGCGACTCGATGATAATGTCTTTGGGAGCGTCACTGATTGGAAACGAGTTTAGAGGAACAATTGAAAAATCATTAAAAACTTTGGCGACAAATCAGAGTGAGAAGGGACAGATTCCGAACGCTGTTGATTCATGGAGCTCACGGAAGAAACATGTTGATTTCAAATCGATTGACTCTACTCTATGGTTTATTGTCGGATTGAAAAATTTTGAAAAAAAATTTGGCAAATTAAATTTAAACGAAAATATAAAACGGGCTTTGGCGTGGGTTTCGTATCAGGATTTTTGTGAAAACGGAACTTTAACACAACTTCCTACTACTGACTGGCAGGACGCGTTTCCCCATAAATACGGAATTACTATCAACACGCAGGCGCTTTATTATCGCATTTTGAATTTATACGGAAAGAAAAAGGAAGCCTTAAGACTGAAAAAAGTGATTAATGAAGACGAAGATGACGGATTATGGAACGGCGAGTTTTATCTTCCGTGGAGATGGAAAAATCACGGGAAATATAAAGAGATTGGAAAATGGTTCGATTCCCTTGGAAATTTGCTC
>CAYXWK010000109.1:0-2371 GCA_964468785.1 Candidatus Woesearchaeota archaeon | reverse complement strand
AGGTTAAAATTTTTTTTAGCTAACAGGACAAGTCCTTCTTTAGGTTTTCTGCATTTGCACTCATCCATAGGTCCGTGCGGGCAGTAATAGACTTCATCGATTCCCAATTCCTTTTTTAGAAAATTATTCATTTCTTTTAATTTATTTTCATCAATATAACCAAAAGAAACGCCCGGCTGATTCGTGATACATATCACTTTAAAACCCATATTTTTCATACTACTAATTCCCTCTTTTACATTAGCTTTAATTTTTATTTGTTCAATAATTGCCGGAGACATTACTTTTCCATCCACTTCATAAATATGCTCATTTATCACACCGTCTCGGTCAAGAAAAATCGCCCTGTTCATTTTATATATTTAGTTTCACTTCGCCAGATTCTATTTCCTCCCTCGCAGATTCATATTTCTCTATATTTCCAATTTCTCTAAAATAAAACTCATCCATAATAAATCCTTGTATTTTCTTGTTAGAATTTAGTATTCTCGGAAAGGTGTCATAAGCAAAATCAGAAAATCCGGTAGAGATAAAATCTAATACTTCTGGCTCTAAAACATATATGCCTGAATTGATTAGTTTGAACTTTCCAGATAACTTTTCCACAGTTTCTTCGCTCGGTTTTTCAATAAATTTAGAGACTCTTAAATTTTCGTCCGCTATAATCAAGCTTTGCGTTTTGTAATCTTTTGGCTTTATTCTTAAAGCTATGGAAACCAAAGCTTTATTTTTTTTGTGTTGTAGGAGCATTTCATTCAAGTTTATATCTGTAATATTATCACCATATATAACTATGAAGGTTTCTTTAATATCTTTCCTAAAATTATTAAGTGCGCCCGCGGTCCCTAGTGGCTCAGGCTCATAAGAATAAACTATATCTACATCCCATTTCTCGCCTTTTCCAAAATAGTTTTTGATTTTTTCAGATAGATTTGAGGTATTAATCATAATTTCTCTAATCTTATATTTTTTACACAAAAGAATGTTGTATTCCAGTAATGGCTTATCATTAATTAATACCATCGATTTAGGGATAGTTTCAGTTAGCGGAAGTAGCCGAGTTCCTCTCCCGGCACAAAGGATTATTGCTTTAGTCATGAAATTGTTTTATTTCTATATTTTAAAATTTTTTCTTTTCCCATTTCTTGCCAAAGCAAACCCTCCGAATAAAACTCCCTGGCTTATGATAGTTGCAATACTCGCACCATAGACTGCGTTTATTTCTCCGAAAGGTAAAAGGAGCGTTATCAAAACATAATTAAGAAAGATATTAATTACGGCTGAAAAAACAAGAATCCTCGCAACCGTCCACGGTCTTCTCTGTGAAATAAAGTATGTCTGATAAAGGGATATCAAAGGAATGAAAATCAAAATAAGAGAAAGAATCCTCAAAATGTTTAGCGCAGGCAGGTATTCAGAGCCAAACGCAATCAAAATTGCAAATTTCGCAAAAACCAATACAAAAACGAGTGTGGCGAGAGACAGAGAAATAGTTATAGTAGTAGATTTTCTAAATATTTTGTCAAGGTTTTTTCCTTTCATTCTGCTGAACATCGGCAAAAGAACGACCGAAGCAAAACCTATTAGAGGAGTCAATGCACTGACCAAACTAAACGCAGCAGTGTAATATCCGATAAATTCTGCGCCGATAAATTTTCCGAGCATTATTCTGTCAACATTTCCAAAAAAGGTTCCTGAAAGCACCAAAACCGCAGTAGCAAAAATAAAAGATTTCATCTCAGATTTTTGTTTTTCTTTTATCTTTTGTCTTTCTCTAAACTTGGAAAAGTAAAACTTCTTAACATCAAACAGAAGGAATAAAGAAGCCATAATAAATGAAAGGGCGAGGAGCAAGATAACTAAAGAGAGTATTTTATCTTGGGAAAAGGCGTATTTTAATCCAAAAATAACTCCTAAATAAATTAATACAATTCTCAAAGTTTGAAATATCGCCTCCCGCCAGAAAACTCCCTTAAAATAGTTAGATGCTATCAAAATGTTCTGCAAAAAACTAAATATTTGAGTTGCAAATATATACAAGGCACCGGCGATTAACGCGAGAAATATAGGTTTTTGGTAAAAGCTTTGCGAAACGAACTTAGCGGAAATTAAAATCAATGAAACTGAAATAAGAATCAAAAATATTTTTATCTTTGCAAAATAAACCAGATAAGAATTTGGCTTTCCGTTTTTCTTTCCGAGCTCCCTTGACAAAAATGTTACCACGGCAGTTCCAATTCCCAGTTCAGAAAATGTCGCAAAAATCAAAATAGTGCTCAACGCCAATGAATAAAGCCCAAACAATTCCGGCATCAAAAGTCTCGCAAGAATAATTGTAAAAATCAATGCGCCAATTTTAGAAACAATTGTC
>CAYXWK010000108.1:0-2421 GCA_964468785.1 Candidatus Woesearchaeota archaeon | reverse complement strand
CGAGAAAAACGGAAAAGAAGAACTTGAAATTACAGGATTAGAAGCAATTCGCGGAGATTGGACAGAAGCTGCGCAAACTTTCCAAATAGAACTTCTGAAAAAGCTATTTCATGAAGAGTCCGTGGAAAAATTTATAAGAGATTACATAAAAAAAATAAAAGAAGGAAAAATTGACGACAAACTCATTTACAGAAAATCAATAAGAAAGGAATTAAAAGAATACACGAAAACAACTCCGCCACATGTCAAAGCCGCGCGAAAACTCGACAAACTCGAATCTAATGTTATAGAATACTACATAACAGAAGGCGGACCAGAGCCAATTCAAAAACTAAAACACAAAATCGATTACAAACACTATCTTGAAAAACAAATAAAACCCATCGCGAATCAAATCCTCGATGTATTCGGAAAAACCTTCGAGGATGTTTCAGAAACTAATAAGCAGAGTAAGTTGTTTAACTAACCAAAATGATACTGCCTTCCCGAACGATGTTCTTTATTGTCGTTCCTGTCCGGCCAAGCCCAATGAGGAATAAGAGAAGGGTTTCTCTCCGCAAGTTCCATTAACTCAACTAAATCTTTTTCGTGCTCTACTCGGTTTTTATAAAAACCTCCCCGGGGAATCTTGTAACTTTTACCCGCGGCTGCATAGCCCCACCAAAAAGCATTAACAAAATTGCTCTTCACGCCAAAGATAGTTCCACATACAAGTAAAAAAGGACTCTTTGCCCCATCAATAATCTGAGCAAGATTTTGCATTTCATCAGAAAAAGACCCTCGACCTCCACCCCTTCCAGTGCAAGTATATCCTGCAACATAAGCTAACGCTTTTTGAGGATTGTTCCGAATATCTACAGGAACATCTACTCCAAACATTCTCTTTATTTTTTTCACTTGGACTTCTCCTATTTTCATATTAATTCAATTTTTTTACCCTATAAAAATCTTTCCTTTTTGTTTTCGTGCGCCTCGCGCCCTTCGGGCGCTCCAAATTATTATAGCAATTATTTTTTGAAACAAAAAAGTCAAAGTAAATCCAGAACATCAACAAGCCGTTCACAAGTTCTGGAAGGCCAAATTAATTCGGAGGTTTCAGAATCTCTAATTTCCAAATGTTCACTTAAGAAAAACAAGTAAGATTTAGAAGACCTCATTCTATCTTCAGAAATTTCTGGAAATTGATACTCTCCTATTCCACGACCTCCAAAAGTCAAGTCAACCATTGAAGGCCTATCAAAAGCATCTTCAAGAATCTCCGCCACTTTTTCAGATTTTGTAAATACATTATATTTCATAAAAAAATATCAAAACCAACTTTTATAATCCTTCCTATCTTGAAGAAAAAATGAAATATCAAATGAAACCTTTATTTGAACAGCGAATACGCACACTTTTGCCGGAAGAAAATGATTTCCAAAAATTTAATGAAATAATACACACTTCTCCAATAAGCTACATTCGTTGCAACACCCTAAAAATTTCCGTAAAAGAGCTTTTCAGCAGATTAACCAAAAAATGGAAAGTCGAACAACCATTTCCGAAACATCCCGAAATAATGCTTATAACTTCCGAACTTCTTCCTGGCGAGCTGGGAAATTCAATAGAGCACCTTTTAGGATATTATTACATCCAGGAAGTTTGTTCGATGATGTCGGTTCTCGCACTCGAACCAAAACCAAATGAGATAATTCTTGACCTGTTTGCATCGCCCGGAAGCAAAACAACACAAATCGCAGCAAAAATGGAAAATTCCGGAACAATAATTGCAAACGATTTGAATATAGGAAGAATTTCAATCCTCGTCTCAAATTTAGAAAGATGTGGAGTAACAAATTGCATCGTAACAAAACGTGACGCGATATCATTCTGCGAAAACTGGAAAAAAACTGGAATAAAATTCGACAAAATTCTTCTCGATGCGCCTTGCTCTGGAGAAGGAACTCTTCGTTCATCTCCAAAAACTTTTATAATTTGGAATGAAAATGTAGTAAAGTCCCTCTCAAAAAAACAAAAAAAATTCTTTGCGTCCGCAATCAAACTTCTAAAAAAAGGCGGAACTCTTGTTTACTCAACCTGCACTCACGCACCTGAAGAAAATGAAGACATAGTTTCATACGCTTTAGAAAATTTCCCAGTAAAAGTTGAAACTCTTCATCTTCCACTAAATTGCAGAAAAGGAATAACAAACTGGAAAAACAGAACATACAAAAAAGACGTAGAAAAAACCTGCAGAATTTACCCGCATGACAACAACAGCGAAGGTTTTTTTGTCAGTAAGTTCACGCTTTTGGAGGAAGTTAAATGAATTTCCGAACACTAAATTCAAAAGAAAAAAAGAATCTCCTAACAGAGCTTGAAAGAATTTACGGAATCACAGAATTAAATTATTATTTAGTAGAAGCCGGAAAAAAAAGAATC
>CAYXWK010000107.1:0-2451 GCA_964468785.1 Candidatus Woesearchaeota archaeon | reverse complement strand
AACATCAAATATTTTTCCTTTTACAACTCTGACGAGCTTTCCTTGAGAGAAAGGATATTTCTGAAAATGCAATCCTCTCAAAACACCTCGGCTTGATTTAGACTGATTGTCTTGCACAAAATTGTCAAATATTCTTTGTTCCTTGAATTTTTTAAAATTATAAGATTCAAAAAAGTGTTCTCTTTCGTCTTCATAAACATCAGGTTCAATTTCAACAACTCCTTCTAAAGGGGTCTTAATCACTTTCATGAAAAAATAATAAAATATGCCTTTAACTAAATTATTGTATTAATTGGGCAGTATCCAAATATTTCAAAAGGTCCACCTTTGAGATTAATGATAAATGAATCGGACGTCATAAATTATATTCAACAATCACAGAAAATCTAATATATCAAACACCCATATATGTCCTTACTTCTCGGACCTGTTCTGTAGAGTAAAATCTTTCTAGAGCTTCATAATCTAATTCATCTAATTTTCTTAAGTGTTTCATGGCTCCTGTTCTGGAAACTTTTTCCATTGGGCCCCTTATTTGTTTTTCAATTATTCTCTTTTTTTCTTCCTCAAGGTCTACTTGAGAAAATGGATTTGGCCTTGAACTAAAAGTTTGAGAAACTAGTCCATGACCTGCTGCTTCAATTCCTAGATAGTATTCATCTTCAAAACCAATAAAATCATTTGTTCTTGCAGTATTTAATACTCTAGAAGACAAGGATTGAGCATGACGGGCATCTGGATTAAATACGTACACTCCAGTTATGAAATCTCCGTGTCCTTCATTAGAGAAGGCTGGATCAGAAACGTTACCTGCGTCCAAATAAACTATTTCTTTTCCCAAAGTTGCGACTGCCTTTCTAACTCCAAGATTATAAATTCCTTCCATGATTCTTCTTAAATAATTATTTTCTTCATTATGTGCTAAATTTACTGGAATACTTCTAGCCCCCGTTCCTAAAATTAAATCTCTTCTCTTTAGTTCTTCCTCTAAAACAAGGAAATTTCCAAGGTTTTCATCAGGACGAAATTGATCCAAGTCCCCAGTAGCTATGGATGAAAATCCTCTGCAATTGCTCCGGAATCAAATAACGTCCCGTACAAACTTCTTGTAGGCCCGGACGGCCATGTTTCAACAAAACAGTCAACCCCTTCATTAGTTAATCTTGCGATTCCTCTGTTAAATTCTTCCCTTCCCTCTAAGGTCAATCCCCAGCCATGATTTTCTTCGCTAACTACAGTAGTCTTAAGACCCAGATGTATTGGAAGGTTTCCATCTCTAATTTTAGTTTGCGCTTTTAATAAAGATTCAACTAGTTCTTTATTAAATTCTATAGCTTTCTCGTCTTCTCCAACAAAATCAATGGGAACATAGAGCATTTTTCTTTTCGTCATGAAAGATTAATTAATTGACAGTTTTTAAAAGCTCCCATATTATCTTAACACAACTACATAAAAATTTATAAAGTTCTTATTAAGATTAGTCCTATGAAGATTCTCGTAACAGGGGCTCTAGGACACATAGGCTCTAAGTTAATTCAAGAATACGCTGAAAGGGAAGATGTGGAACTCATTAGACTTTTTGACAATCTTTCTACTCAAAGATTTCCCTCGTTGTTCAATCTTCCCAAAGATAAAAAATTTGAATTTATAGAAGGGGATATAAACAATATTCCCGACGTAAGGGGCGCAGTAAAAGATATTGATATAGTGGTTCATCTTGCTTCCGTGACTGACGCCCCCTCTACAATAAACAATCCTGATCTGACCAAAAAAGTAATCTGTGAAGGAACTTGGAATGTTCTTAATGCCTCAATGCATGCCGGAGTAAAAAGATTTCTTTATGCTTCAACTACCAGCGTTTATGGAGAAGCAGAGGGGGTTGTAGATGAAAATTCCTCTGAGGAATTTTACAAGCCCGCTTCCCCTTATGCTGAATGGAAAAGGAAAACTGAAAAAATGTTGCAGGAAGTTGCAAAGCAAACCGGATTTCCGATAATAATTTTAAGGAAGGGGACGATCTTTGGAACTAGCATCGGGATGAGATTCCATACAGCAATCAATAAATTCTGCTGGCTAACCTCCATGAATAAACCATTAACTGTATGGGATTCAGCGCTAAATAGCAAAAGACCTTATCTTGGACTAAACGATTGTGTAAGGGCTTATCAGTTTTTTGAAACTAAAGGAGTTCCAGGAGAAATTTATAATGTTGTAACCAAGAACTTTGAAATGAAGGAAATAATAGATACCATAAAGAAGATAAAACCAAACACTAAAATAGAGATTACCAGGTCTCCACTCCTTAATCAAAAACCTTATCATGTTTCAGGAAAAAAGTTGGAGGGCCTTGGTTTTGTCTTTCAGGACAGTCTTGAAGACAGCATGCGAGAAACAATCAGTCTTTTTGAGGCCATTAAAAATTGATTATTTTTTGAAACTTCCAGGCCACAT
>CAYXWK010000106.1:0-2455 GCA_964468785.1 Candidatus Woesearchaeota archaeon | reverse complement strand
ATATTCTGGCAATTGGAGCAATAATTCTCTTTATCACTCTCTGCCTCGGAGAAGTTTCACTTCGGACAAAGAAAGAACACCAACTTCCAGGCTACGCAGAAAAATATCTCGGAAAAACCGGAAAGAAAATAACTCTATTTGCATTCATTTTTGGAATTTACTCCGCACTAATAGCTTATCTAATTGGAGAAGGAGAATCAATTTCATTTTTACTAATAAACTCAACAACTCATTCAATAAAATTCGGAATACTTTTTTGGATTGCTCTTTCGCTCCTGAATCTTAGAGGAATAAAATCCTTCAAAAGAAGTGAATTTTACGGAGTTCTTGCAGCAATAATATTAATCATTTCTCTCCTCATATTAAATTGGAATTCAATAGATGCTCAAAATCTGTCTTATAATAATTTCCAATTATATTTCATTCCTCTTGGAGTAATTCTCTTCGCTTATCTGGGATTTCCAGCCGTGCCCGAAATAAAAAAGGTTCTTGGAAAAGAAAGAAATTCCTTGAAAAAAGTGATAATCTTTTCCTACATTTCAATAGCTTTAATTTACATAATATTCTGTATAATAATCGTTGGAAAATCTGGAATCAACACTCCAGAAATAGCAACTTTCGCTCTTGGAAAACCTTTTGTAATGCTCGGAATGATTACAATATTCACCGCATATCTTTCTCTAAGTATCTCACTCATCGACATGCTCATTCTGGATTTCAATAAATCAAAATTATCTGCCTGGTCCCTAACTAATTTCCCTCCACTAATAATATTCATTTTACTCACTCAAACAAATTTGGCAGGATTTACAAAAGTTCTCGGAATTGGTGGCGCAATAACTGGAGTTACAATAGGCACAATTATCTTAATGATGCACTCACGCGCAAAAAAGTTAGGAGAAATAAAACCGGAATATTCTATTGTCAATTCAAAAATCTTGAAATTTATCATAATAGCAATACTGATTGCCGCAGCAATATTTGAAATAATTAATTTATGACTTTCGAGAAAAACTTTCGGCAACTAAAATTGGAAATAATATTGTCGCGTCTCCAAAAACTTTAACACACTTTGCACTCGCAGTTATTTTTCCCCAAGAAATTGCTTCATCTGGTGAAGCTCCAGAATCACTCGCATCGAATTCTTGCGAAGTGTTAATATAAACTGCGTAGTCTGCACCATTGCGCAACATGTTAGCATTCAAAATTGAGTGCTTTACAACTCCGGCTCCTAAAATAATAACTCCCGATTTTTTCAGACCTACAGTAGTATTATTCAACTCAACTATGTCTTCAGTCAAGTCAATTAGAAAATCGCTACGTTTGAACTTGAAAAAATAAATATTATCTCCTATTGCTCCGTCACCTAATGCGGGACAATAAATTTTTATTTTATTTTTCCACGCCCAATAACAAATACTCCTCTCATCATTTATCTTTTCCCCCAACTTCCAAATTATTTCACTCGGACTTACAGTTTTACCACTTGCTTTCTGCTCCAGATAGATTTCTTCCAAAATTGGCTGAAAAAATTTCTCAAATTCTATATATCGATTGTTTGAAACAAAAATATTCCCAATTCTGTTTATTGAACGCTCCCTCAAACTCTCTCCGCCTTCTTCGAAATTGCCAAGATAAAAATCACCTAAACATTTTATTATATCTTCCTCCACTCCACCGCACGTTGTAACACAGACATCAACTTTTTTTTTCTCAACAAGATACCTAATTATTTCCCGATTCCCCGAAGAAACCATATTAGATGTGTATCCTAAAAAAATAAATGCTTTTTCCTCAATCATCTCATTAACAATTTCAATAGCTTTTGAAAACTCTGAAGCCTGCCCACCCATTGAGGAAAAACTTGAAACAATTTCTTCATAGTCTATTCCGTTATTAAAATTATACCCTTCTATTTTAATACCTGAAACTTCCAAGCCTTTTCTGAATAAATTTTTTTCCGCGATTTTTCTATTCTCCATTAAAACAAGTCATAAAAAAGGTTATTAAAATTATGCTTTCTCATTTACCAAATCTTCTCTCTCTTTTCCTGAACCAATCCACAGATTCTCTAAATTCCTTTACACCAAAATCAGGGAAATAGATGTCGGTAAAATACAATTCAGCGTAAGCCGTCTGAAAAGGCATAAATCCGCTAAGTCTTTTCTCTCCGCCCGTTCTTATAACTAAATCAGGGAATGGAACTCCGGAAGTGTCAAGAAAATCGGAGAAACTTTTGATAAAGAAATTGCAAAACTATCTAGAATCAATCCTGCTGCTGCTGAATATTCTGTTTTACTTAATTATTTAGACACCTTGCTCGACTTACCTTGGGATGATTGCACTAAAGATAATTTTGACTTAAAAAGAGCCGATAAAATTTTAGATAAAGAACATTACGGACTAAACAAAATCAAAGAGCGAATTTTAGAATATTTGGCAGTACTAAAACTAA
>CAYXWK010000105.1:0-2473 GCA_964468785.1 Candidatus Woesearchaeota archaeon | reverse complement strand
TGAATCTAGGGTTATTTTTGCAGAGGCGAAAGAAAATGCAGACAAGCTATTGAAGTCAAGCGTAAGCTATAGAAAAATTTCTGACGTACCTATCGGAGTTGTTCTTTCAGGAGGTCTCGATTCAAGTCTGATAACCGCTTTACTTGCGAATCAAGAGAAAAATAAAGTGAATACATTTACTGTTAAGTTTAAGGAACCTGATTTTGACGAGAGCAGTTTTGCAAGATTAATCTCAGGTATTTACAAGACGAATCATTATGAAACTACTCTTGATACTTCAAACTTCTTAGAAGCGATGGCAGAGTACACTCGATATAAAGATGAACCAATAGGCGTTCCAAATGAAATTCCTCTGTATCTCTTATCTAAAAATATAAAGTCGCACGTAACTGTAGCTCTATCTGGAGAGGGTGCTGACGAAATCTTCGAAGGCTATGGCGGAAAATTCTCAAGCGTATTGGATTACGAAATTATCTCCGAATTAATGAAATTGCCCAACTCAGAGAAAGTTTACAAAGAAAAATTTTCAAATTTGTACAAAAAATACAATGGGGCGTTTTTTGAGTCGGAATTCGATCATTTTATTAGCGAGTATAATTACTGGACCGATGCAGAAAAAAAGGAGATCCTCCTTAACTGCTACGAGACAGAGCTTAAGAATCTAATAAAGAAACACTTTGATAAATTCAACATTCCTTACGGGCGGAAAATTTCATACACCTTTATTAAAATCCATCTTCCAGGGCTCTTGAGCAGACTAGATTCCTCAATGATGGCTAATTCAGTCGAGGGTCGCACGCCGTTTCTCGACCCCAGACTGGTAAATTACGTATTCAATCTTCCTTCAGATCTAAAAACCAAATAGCTGCAAGACAAGGAAATAGTAAAGCAACTCAATAAAGTTGGCGACGATTTAAGCGAAAATGAAAATGTCTCAAAATATATCCTGAAAGAGTTGTCAAAAAATTATTTACCTGCTGAAATAATAAACAGGAGAAAACAGGGATTCCCTCTGCCTCTAAGCCGATGGATGAAAGAGGATTTCAAAAATTCCATAAAAAAATATCTTCTTTCAGAAAAATCAAAGATAAAGAGCCTTATCGACCAAAAAAAGCTCTCGGATTTGATAGAGAAAGGTTCTAGTGAATCAAGATTCGGACAAAAAATTTGGATGCTTTTAAGTCTAGAGATGTGGTTGAGAGAATGGTTCCCAGAAGAGGTGAATTTTTCTGAGACCAACTAAACTTATAAACCAATTTCTTCTGAGTTTGTAATGAAAATAGCTCATGTTTGTCCGTACTCTGCAGGTGCCTGCGGAGTCTGGATGAGAGTCAAACAGGAGGCAATTGAATTTTCTAAAAGGGGATATTCCGTACAGGTTTTTTCTACAAATCATATAAAGGGTTCAAGAGATATAGCTCCGAGTTCAGAACACCTCGAGGGTATAAAGATAAATCGCTTTCCAGCCAAGAAATTAGGGGGAGAGAGTTTCATGTATTGGAGTTTTGAAAAAGAATTAGCAGACTCTAACCCTGATGTAATCATAACCCATAATTATAGACACATACATAATCATAAATCTTTGAATGTCGGAGACAAAATGAATTCTCCGGTTTTTTTAGTAACTCACGCGCCCTTTGTCGAGGGAAATATAACTCGAACTAGAATCCAGACCCTCGCGGTTAAACTATATGATTTGTTGGTAGGACCAAGAACTATAGATAAATTTGAGAAAATATTTTCAATAAGCAATTGGGAGCAGCCTTACTTGTTAAAGTTGGGTGCGAAAAAAGAAAAAATTGTTCACATTCCCAATGGAATTCCTGCTTATTTTTTCACAAAAAAAAGATCTGTAAAACCGGAAAATAAAATCCTATTCTTAGGGAGAATTTCTCCGAAAAAAAAATTAGAGACTATCATTGAGTCCCTAAAACATCTTGGAGACAAAGAACTATTCTTAGAAATTGTCGGTCCGAGAGAGGAAGAATATTATGAATCGCTAAAACTTCTAATAAAAAATTTGGGTCTGGAAAAAAAAGTCAAATTTACAGACCCCATTTACGATTTAGATAAAAAAATTGACAAACTGGATTCCGCAAGTGCTTACGTTCTGGCTTCTAAAGTCGAGGGAATGCCTCAAGGACTCATAGAGGCGATGGCCAGAGAAATGATAGTGGTCTGCAGCAATAGTATTGCTGCCAGAGATATTGTAAAAGACAAGGAAAACGGATATCTCTTCGAGTTCGATAATCCCAAGGACCTAGCGAGAACAATAACTCTTGCTTTGTCTGAAAAACCTGAGAAAATCAAAAAAAATGCGAAGACAACCGTTCAGAAATTTAATTGGGATCAGGTTTTCAACAAAATCGAAAAAGAAATAATGAAATTTAGAAAAATTTAAAAATAACTTCCTTCCTAAAATTGGAATGAAAAAGGCCTTGATAACTGGTATAACTGGACAGGACGGATCCTA
>CAYXWK010000104.1:0-2487 GCA_964468785.1 Candidatus Woesearchaeota archaeon | reverse complement strand
GAATGGAATGCTTAGTTCTCTGACTACAGCGACGGATTCTCCGGGGGAAAACTTCTGGAAATATCTCATGAATGAAAATTTTCCTTTTTCTCTTGGTTTTTTGTGTCGAGCCATTTGGATTAATGAGAGAAATAGCTTTTAAATGTTTTGGGTAAATTTAGCACGCTTTTGTGGGTGAGGGCGATTGTAAACTGATAAAGAAACATTTATTAACTTCATATTAATACCATGTTAATGGTAAAGGCAATCGTAAATATTGACGAGAAAGCAAATCGCGTGATAAACATAGTGAAAGCCAAGGAAAATTTGAAAGACAAAAGCGATGCGATAAATCTGATTATTGAAGCGTACGGCAAGGAGATGCTGGAGCCAGAATTACGTCCTGAATTTATCATAGAACTTCTTGAAGCACAAAAAGAAAAAGCTGTCAAAGTATCTAATTTTGCAGAGAGATACAGATAATATGTATAATTTAGAGGTGAGAGAAAACGTCGATAGAATTTTTAAAAAATTATTCAAGAAAGACATAGTTTCGTTTGAATATATCAATAAAAAAATAAAAGAAATTTTAGAAAATCCGCATCATTTCAAACCGTTGAGGGCGCCGTTGCAGAATTATCGGCGCGTTCACATAGGAAACTTTGTTTTAGTTTATTCAATTGACGAGAAAAGAAAAACAGTGATAATTGAGAGATATAAGCATCACGATGAAGCATATAAAGTTTAATCAAAATATAAATTTCCTGTGTAAGAATCAGTCGTAGCGGATTTCGTCTTTCTCGGTTTTTTCGAGCTGGTTCATGGCGTCGGAGATTATTGAAAGTTTTGCTCTGTCGCTCGCGGAAACTGCTGGCTTAGGTTTTGCATTTATTTCCTTGCTAGGAGTTTGGGTTATAGAGCCTTGGAAAAGATTTCCTGAATCTCTTGCATCCCCCATATTTTTCAGAATAGCGTTGAACATATTCTCACCCCAGACTCCGATTCCACAGCGTCGGCAAACGTCGAGCACGGCCTCGTCGGGAAGAGCAGTTTTACAATAAATACACTTTGGCATTTTACCTCTTGATTTGAATTTGTAATACTCGCTCTATTTAAAGATTTGTGTGGAAATCAGCCGATTTTGACGAATCGCAAGTGTTAAAAGTTAGTTCGGCTCTTGATTGAGATGGGAAAATTGGCGACTGTATGGAGAAGGGTTTTTTCTAATTGGAAGTATTTGTCGACGCTGTTTTTGACAGGATTTTTATTTTATTTTCTGAACGGAATTTTATTTAATGTACGAAATCTTGCCCCGATAATTTCTGCTCTGGGTTTTTTTGATGGAATAAAAAATATTTTTTTACTCGCGATTTATTTTTACAATGGGCTGCCCGCTGTGAGTGCCGTCGGAGTTTTTGTTCTGAGCTTTCTTTTTGGAGTTTTAATTAGCTTGCTGTTTTACAGGCACAGTGTTTTGAAAAGTGATAAAGTAAAAGTCGGGGCGCTTGGAAGTTTTGGAATTTTAATGGGTGCGGCGGCTCCGGGATGTGCTGCTTGCGGGATTGGGGTTGTGAGCGTTATCGGTCTGACTTCGGCATTGGCGACGCTGCCGTTCAAAGGACAGGAGGTCATTATCTTCTCAATAATTGCCGTTGGATTTGCAGTCGTAAAAATTACTCGAAAACTTTATAACCCTGTGTGTGAAATAAATTTTAATGGAAAAGGAAATGAAAGGGGGTAGAAAAATGGAAGAAAGAAATGATACAATCACAATAAAGAAGGATGCTTTGTGGAAATATTCTACTTTTGTTCTTGCGGCTTTGGTTGTCGTGTTGGCTTTCGTTGCATTCAGCGGCGATGATTCGACAGTTACTGGAAATGTAGTGGCTCCAAATCCTACGCCGGGACAGCCTGCTCAAGTTACAGCGAGCGCTGATGACGACGCGGTTTTGGGAGATGAAAATGCTAAAGTTACAATTGTTGAGTTTTCAGATTATCAATGCCCGTTCTGTAGAAAGTTCTGGACTGAAACTTATCCTCAGCTTAAGGCAGAATACTTGGACACTGGAAAGGCGAAGTTGGTTTTCAGAGATTTCCCTCTTGAAAGAATACATCCTCTGGCCAGAAAATCTGGAGAAGCTGCAGAATGTGTAAGAGAGCAGGGAGGAGATGAAGCATACTTCAAGATGCACGACAAAATGTTTGCGGAACAGAACATTCTCGACGGTGGAAGCGAAAGCGGACCAGTAACGAGAACGATAACTTATACAACTGATGATTTGAAGGCGTGGGCTAAAGAACTTGGATATGACATCGGAAGCTGCCTTGATTCAGACAAATACGCGAGCGAAGTTCAGAAGGACACTGCTGATGCACAGACATCAACGTGTACAGGAACTCCTTGTTTCATCGTCGTTCATGAAAGTGGGAGAGGAACTAAACTCAACGGAGCAGTTCCACTTGCACACTTCAAGTCTGTAATCGACCCAATGTTGGCTTAGGCCGATT
>CAYXWK010000103.1:0-2504 GCA_964468785.1 Candidatus Woesearchaeota archaeon | reverse complement strand
CCGCAATCGGCTTCACCGTCGCATTTGCCTGGCGAAACGCAATTTACAATTCAGTACAAAATCTCCTCGATAAAATAGTTCAATCAACAAACTTCGTCCTCACGGAGACCATCACAGCCCTCGCGATAACCTTCCTGGCCGTTATCGCAATATTCATAACCTCCAAAATATTAAAAGAAAAATGAACAAAGTAGAAAGATTCTTCATCGGCGGCAGGCATTTCAGAGAAGAATTCCGCAAACAAATGCGCCTTCTCATAATCGTCACAATCGGCTTCACAATAGCATTCACCTGGAGACAAACAATCTTCGACGCCTCCCAAGCCCTCATCCAAAAACTCTTCCACAATCAAGGCGTCTCCTCAAGCATTCTCACATCAACCTTCATCACGCTCCTCGGCCTTTTCCTCATCTACCTAACCTCTCAAATTCTCAAAATAAAAAAAGATGGCTAGACTAACAAAAAAAGACCTAGGCAGAATAAGCAAAATAGTCAGAAAGAATCTCACAAAAACAGAGTTTTTATCGCAACAGTTCAAATACCACGTCTCAACAGCAATCATCGCCGCATTCTCTTTCGTCATCGCTTTCGCTTGGAAAGACCTAATAGTTTATGGTGTAGAAAACTTCGTCACAAAAAACCTGCGCTGGTACGTCCCATACGCCCCCGACCTCATCGGCGCTTTCGTCATAACATTAATCGCAATTTTTGGTATCTTAATAGTCTCGAAATGGGCTCAACGGCCAATTGACGGCACCCCCACAATTTAAGCTTAAAGTTCCTAGCGTTTCTTAAAATTTCTAGCACACATGAATAGTTCGTTTAATCCTCCAAAATTTTCCGCCAAATCTCAAAGAAAATAGCCACAATAATTTGTGAGGCGCGCAGCGCCGAACGCGCCCGGTATCAAGTAGCAAAATATAAATATTTCCTTTCTCAATGAGGTAAATGATGTCCGAACACGACTACAATAAGGAGATTTCCAAATACGAATTAAAATTAAGAAGAAACCACAAGATTAATTATTATGGTTGGGGGATAGGGTTAGTTTCACTTCCACTAATTGCTATAACCTCAAAAATTGAATTATTATTAGTTGTCTCCTGTTTTTTTGTCGTAAATATCACATACCTAAGGGGCCACTTTCTTCGTCAAGAGTTAAGAGAATGGTCGGAAGAAAAAGATAAGACGGGGAGAAAAAAATGACTAGTTGGCAGAACTTCTTACAAAGCAGTCTTTTTTCTCAATGGACCGATTCTTTAGTATTGGCTGCAGTATATGCAGTTATGCTAGCAGAAGTACGTCACTATCTTAGATTGGAAAGATTCACGGAAAAACCATCTCTAAAAATTTTATTATACGTTTTTTCTTATATTCCTGCTACACTAATCTCCCTTTTCCTTCTAATAGGGGTATATTCCGCCCTTTGGTTATTTTCATTAATTCAATAAATATTAAACAGCCTTGTTCTCACTAAAACTTCGCACAAGATACATTAAACGAACACCATATATCAAATTAAAACGAACTTTTTATCTTAAGTCTTGCCTAAGCTGAAGAGTCAAATTTTCCATAGCGCTTTTCCCGTTAAATTCATAAGTTGGAAACGTAATTATATCCGCACAAGGAGTTACTAATCCAAATCCTTCTTTCAATAACTCGCTGCGAGATCTTTCGGTAAGAGCAACAACTTGATTAAAAAATCCCGGAATCTGTGGCCTTAATTTCCACTCGTCAAAAACTCTCTTTCTATTATAGTCTTCAACAACGTGGATTGTTTCTCTTTCTCGCATTGCCTCATATATCAAGTCGTATCCGTCAAGAGAGGTAAGGGGACAAGCAGAATAACCAGTCACTAAATATGTAGGAAATGCTAGGAGGGTCACGGTCGCAGAACCACACGAACAGGGAGAGTTATCAATAGCGTGAGACATCTCAATTGCTAAAGAGTATAGATATTTATCAGTTTGAAAATCTTGCATATATTCTAACACAATACTCTCTATTTAAGTTTTTCCTAAAGCCCAATCTTCCTCGCTTCGCTAAAAACTTTCAGCACACATGAATAGTTCGTTTAACAATTGCTAAAACCTTTAATCAAAGACATTAAATTTAAGCAGACCAAACAAGTTCGTTTAATTTTACAATGAGAAAGTATTTAACCGCATCAAAACTAATCTACCCGTATGGGCTACATCGTTAGTGCGCCTCTGTACAGATTTCAGCCGTCAGAACACTTTCTAAGAGAAAAAAGTATACAACACGCATTATTTTCTCGTCTCCAAGGAAGAACGTTATTACCTCCATACATTAAAATCTCAGGAAATCGCTATGATGTAATTGACGGTCACAACCGACTCATCGTAACTCATCTTTTCGGAGACTCCGAAGTAAAAGTTTATGTACCTGCGGACGAGCAAGATTTTTTCCCGGAAGGATCCTCGAACGGTTGGAGTGTTGAATCAATTCAAGAGGCCAACAAATCTCTGTCAAGAGCATTCAAA
>CAYXWK010000102.1:1413-2504 GCA_964468785.1 Candidatus Woesearchaeota archaeon | reverse complement strand
TCAAGAGTGACATTCTTTGGAATTTTTATGATATTCTCTTGATCAAAATTATCGTCAATGCTTATAAGGGAATCTCTCGGTACAACAGACTCAAGTTTTTTTAAAAAATCAATCATATTAATTTTGTCTGGGCCTGCAAGATGGAAAACGCCTGTTTGTTTTTGCTCAGCAAGTAAAATTATCACTTTCGGAACATCTTCGACAAATATAGGTTGTCTTAATTGATTAGGCTCTCTCAGTTTTAAAGGATTGCCAGAAAGGATCTGGTCAAAAACCCCATTTTTTTTGTTTGGACCATTGTACCCATACATTATATCCGCTCTTAGCACAATTCCTTTTTTATTTTTTAGCACTTCTTTTTCAGCCATTATCTTTGTGCGCGCATATTGATTTATCGGAGAAGTAAGGTCTTTTTCATTGTAATTGCCATTTTTACCGTCGAAAAGATAGGCGGAAGACATAAAAACAATTAGGGCGTTTATTTCTTGGCAGGCTTCTGAAATATTTTTTGTAGTTGTGTAATTTAGTTTCTCCGCTAGTTCGGGATTGTTTTCACACTGAGTTGAACTTGTCAATGCAACAGTATCTAGAACAATATCAGGTTTATGCTTAAACAAAAACTCTCGCACATCTTCTTTGTTCAGAGCATCAAGTTTAGCACCTTCTTGATTACTTCTTCCAGCTTCTATTACTTGATGTTTTTTTGATAAAATTTCAGCAGCATTGGTTCCTAGAAATCCGTTTGAGCCTATTATCGCTATTTTCATTTCGAAGAGTGATAAATTTTTTTGTATTTTTTAGCCATTGCAGAAAGCCCGAATTCTTTCAAATATCTTTTGCATTCTTTTTCCATTTTTGACAAGTTCGAAGGAATCATAGAATTCTTTATAATTCCAGGGTAGTCTTCATCTTTCTCTGCAATTGCTACGCACCCATAATTTTTAGCAATCTCTCTAAAGAACGGTATGTTGCTCGCAATTACTGGGCGCTGGGCAGCCATTGCATGCGCAAAAATACCACTTCCAATTCCCCCGCGATAAGGTAAAAGAATCAAATCTGCAACGGCGAAATATTTCCACCAAAAAGGGTTC
>CAYXWK010000102.1:0-1403 GCA_964468785.1 Candidatus Woesearchaeota archaeon | reverse complement strand
TAATGTCCATTATATCAAAGCGGACAAATTTTCCAAATTTATTTTCTCTGACAATTTTTTTGTTTTCTTCGAGGTAATTTCTTGTTCTATCGGAATTTCTGTCATTTACTGAACCGGGATTTGCAACAACAAGTATTGTCTTTCCAATTTTGTCAGCTTTTCCTATAATAGCATCGTGGCCATGATCCGGCACCATACTGCCCATGAATAAATAGACAGGGCCAGAAAGCTTCAACTCCTTCTTTATCTTCTCTTTTGAATAAAACGGAACATCTTCTATAATTCCTTGCGGAAGAACTGCTATTTTTTCTTTCTTCACCCCATAATCTGAGGAAAGAATGTCTTTGAAAAAACCTGCGTGGACAATAATCTTGTCGGATGTCCAATTTATGACTCTATTTTGTGTGAAATATAAAATTTTTCTTAGAAATGTTTTCAATTTTTTCCCCTTAAACTTTTCATCTCTTGATAAAACTGTATGCATTGTTGTAACAACTTTACATTTCTGAAGAGATAGTAGGAAATACAAAAAGAAAAAAGGAATCCCATATTTTCCTAGAAGATTATATTCGTGCTGCACATGTACAACCTCATATTTTTTGAAATCTTTTCTTTTTTTGAGAAGAGATGACGGGGTGCCGGCGTCATAGTTTATGTAATCTACATTCACACCCTCTCTTCTTATATTCTCGGCTAATGTTACCGAATAACCCGAAATTGCTTTTTCAGATTCCCTGGTTGGAAATATCATCGCAACTTTCATTTTCTAGTCTCCTTCAGAAGTTCCTCTATTTTCTCAAGCGTTTGCTTCGACTCGCTTCCTTTTCTTGAATTTTCTAATTTGTTTTTCCACCAAATAATAGTTTTGCTTATTCCTTCTTCTGGACTTACTGTTTGTCTCCAGCCTAAAATCTTTCCAGCTTTCGAGCTATTCAAAACTAAAAATGGTTGGTCGGATTTAATTGGTCTTGAAGGGTATCCTGGAGGATATTGCCCGAAATGAATTTTTTCTCTTGGAAAACCTAGCACTTCTGCAATTTTCAAAGCCCATTCTCGATTTGTGTAACCCTTTCCGCCGGCAATATTAAACGCATGCCCCTTTGCTCGAGGAACTTTCATGGTCAGTAAGTAGGAGTTGACATGGTCGTCGACGTAAATATAATCTCTTATTGAGTCGGGAGCCCCAATGTAAATCTCTTTATCCTCAAGCATCTGGGTTATCAAATATTCAGTCACAAAGCTGTTGTCATCTTTTCTTCCGAACGTATTGGAGTTTCTAAGTACGACAACGTTAAACTCATAAACTTGGCCAAGCATTCTCAAGTACATATCCATCGCAGCTTTAGAAACAGCATAGGGACTTGATGGTTCAAGGCTTAGTTCTTCTGTAAAAGGCGTACCTT
>CAYXWK010000101.1:0-2540 GCA_964468785.1 Candidatus Woesearchaeota archaeon | reverse complement strand
TGTTTCCGCAACTATCTATCCCATAAACTTCATCTTTTCCTTCAGAACATTTTGCGGATTGTTGTCTTTCACAATTCGTATTCAATTCTGGATTGGAACACAACAAGTCTTTCTTGAAATCTCCTGAAGATTGTTCACAATCTTGTCGAGTTGTAAATTTACACTCATTTTTCGTAGATGTATCAGATGAGTAGAACACGCACGCTCCCTCTTCAGGTGGAAGAGCGGAAGCAAGACAAGTTAATTCTGCATTTATGGATGCATCAAATTTGAATCTTTCAGATTCAGCTCCTCCAAGTTCATTTATTTTATTAACACATTGTTGTTGAGTCACAAAAAGATTTTGGTCACCGAGGAAACAACAGGCTTTCGTGCATAATTTCTCTCCCTCTTCATCACCAAAAGCATACCACTTTCCACCATCAGATTCACATTTTCCTTTCGGGGAACCTCCGCCATAATTTCCTCCCGAACAGAGACCTTCAGACTCATCGTAACAAATCCCTATTGCACACGGCGAATCATTCGGGAGAGAGCTCTTAGAAATATCGTGGATAATACACTCTTCCTCACAATTGTTTGCGCATTCTTTTGCAGTATATGCTTGACAAACCGCTCCTTTTTTATCAACCGGGCAAACATAAATCCCTCCACCAGTTTGTTGATTCAAAGCATCCATAAACGAGTTTCCGGAAACGCCTCCAAAATTAGGAATCACTGTATTCAAAAAAGAGAGGAATGTTGCAACTCCTTGAGAAATTATTCCTCCGTCAGAAACTGCTTCATTTATCGCATTAATAACATCTCCAATCGAGTTGTATCCAGAATCCCTTAAAATATTCATTGCCTGTAACGCCCTGTCTAAGTCATATCCGAACTGCTCTTGCAACTGCAAAATTTCTTCATCACTTCTTCCGGGAAAAGAGTCTTTCCAATTTTGTGTTATGCTAGAACTTCCTCCAGAACTAATTCCTCCGGGTGCCTGAGCCGAAACGGATTCGCTCATAAAGAAATTAAATGCGAAAATTGTTCCAATCATTAGTATAGTTTGCAAAACTGCACTGCTTTTTTTGAAATTCATCATCCGCCCCCAGGTCTTATAGAACAGCTTTTAACAGCAATGTTCATTTGTTTATTTGATTCTAAATCAATTATCCTATAAATTCCTGTTGCATCAGACATAGTGTATTTTTTTATCTCGTATCTAGGATAAATAATATTATATCCGACATATTCAAAATAACAATAATTTGCCTCCTGGCTTGCAATTTCCATCGCTATAACTGCAAGATTATAAGCAGGACTTGGAATCTCTAACTTTATTTCTCTCGTTCTTCTCGTTTCTTCTTTACTCATAACAATTACTTCTCTTTCGAAAAATAGAATTATCTTGTCTTCTTTCATATCTACTTTCATATCATATCCTCCGACAAATTCCACATTTGAACCTGCTCTTCTGAAATCTGCGCGCATTTTTTCAAAACAATTTTCTATCTTCGGAGAAACATACTTATCTATTTCATTTTTCATCTCGTTCAACAACATAGGATGTTGATTTATGCACGGAGAAAATTGCCCATTATTCAGGCAAATATATTCTATTGCAATTCCGTCAAAATAAACTGTATTTTTTGGAGAAACAAATCCTCCATGTGGCAACATAACCTCGACTGCTTCATCAACATATTCTTTAGCGCATGACTGAAGGTAACTCTGAATTTCCAAAGATTCGCTATATTCCGAAGACTTAATTAAAGTAGGATTTTGATAAATTAAAAAACACAAAACGATAGATGCTACCAGCACAATTACAATTATAACCCAAACAGAAATTTGCCCTCTTTTTTTCACGAACCTAAATAGGAATTTTTCTTTTTATTCTTTTCCCATAGAAAAAAATTTATACTAAGTAATTTAATTCAGCTATGGAAAAATCTCATCTCGGACAAATCAGCATTTTTTACGGAAACGGAAAAGGGAAAACAACTTCCGCACTCGGCACAGCATTAAGGGCAGTCGGAAACGGATATTCAGTTCATTTAGTTCAGTTCATGAAAAACGGAGCTTCTTCTTTAGAACAACAAATTCCCGGAGAAATTCTCTCGCTAAAAAAGTTTGATAGTTTTTCGTTTAAACGATTCGGTCTTGGTTCTTGGTATGTTAAAGATAAAAACCACGAAGAACATAAAGAAAAAGTTTCAGAAGCATTTAGTTATCTAAACTCTTGTCTCGGAAAATTTGATATAATAATAGCAGACGAAATTCTCTACGCCGTCCAGCTCGGTTTACTCGACGAAAACAAATTAATTGAATTTATAAAATCAAAACCACTTCGGCAAGAATTAATTTTCACAGGTTCTCACAAAGAATTGCCGAACATTTTTGCAGAAGCAGATTTAGTGACTGAAATCAAAAAAATAAAGCATCCATATGACAAAGGAATATTGGCGAGAAAAGGTATTGAATTTTAGTTACTCTTTCAAAATAACAACAACCACAAAGTTTATATACACTAACCTTCTGTAAAAACTATGAAATCA
>CAYXWK010000100.1:0-2541 GCA_964468785.1 Candidatus Woesearchaeota archaeon | reverse complement strand
AAGCCTAAAAAGCTTGACGCATTAAAACCCGAGGAAGTTATTGAAAGGGTAAAGAAAAATCTTGTAATTATTGCTCATGAAAAATCTAAACGACTTGAAGATTTGAAAAATGATGAAGTTCTTGATGAATTGAGCTCTCTTTTTCAGAACGGAGTTAAGTTTGTCGAGCCATCTGACTTGTCGGGAAGTATGCGTGGAAGACAGAATATGCACAACCATCTTGATATGATGATTCGTGGTGCTGAAAAGACAATAACTCTCGTTACAACTGCCGATGGACTGAACAGGAAGGTGGAGGCTCTTCTTCCGTCTTTTGAAAAAGCGAAAAAGAGAGGAGTCACCATAAGAGTCGCAGCACCGATAACTTCTAACAATCTATCTGTTGCAAAACATTTTTCTAAGATTGCGGAAGTAAGAGATTCCTCAAATAAAAATCTTAATGGAAGGTTTGCAATAGTCGATTCCGAGCAATTAATGTTTATGCTTACTGATGATGCTACCATACATCCGAATTATGATGTCGCCGTTTGGATTTCAACAGATTATTTTGCGAGAGTTATGGAACAGATGTTTGAATTGGCATGGATGGAATTAGTTCCTCTTAGTAAAGTGAAAGTTAAAGAAGCGAAGAAATGATTTTTGTTGTTGGTGAATTTTAATAATGAATAAAATTCTATCTAATAAATTCTGAAAGGGTGTAGGCGATTGATTCTGAATCCAGTCCCTGTGACTTAAGAAGTTCCAGCGACTTTCCTGAGTGTGGAATTCCCTTTACACCAATCGACTTTATTTTTATTTCTGAATCGGACATCTCTCTTAAAATCATTTCACCTATTCCTCCTTCTATTCTGTGGTCTTCTGAAATTAAAACTTTTCCACCATGTTTCAGGATGAATTTTTTTAGTAAATTAGAATTTAGCGGTTTTATGCAGTACAAATCTACAACTGCCACATTTATTCCCTTTAAGAGTAGTTTTTCCCATGCGCTTAAATTTTCGAAAACTGTAATTCCTGCACCGATTAAAACTGCCTTGTCCCTATCACTCTTTTTCAATATTTTAAATCTTCCAATTTCAAACTTTTCTTCTGGTCTGTAAAGGATAGGAGTTTTTCCCCGAGTTGTTCTTAAATATTTAATTCCTTTAATTTTAGTCATTTCTTCAGTTATTTTTTTCGTGGAATTGCCGTCGCAAGGATAGAATATGAAAGAGTTTGGGAGCGCTCTGAAAATTGAAATATCTTCCAATCCCATTTGGGAAGCTCCATCCTCTCCTATAGAAACTCCCGAGTGAGAGCCGACAAAATTCATGTTTGCTGATGAAATGGCAGACATTCTTATCTGGTCGTGCGCGCGTGAAAAGAACGCTGAAAAAGTTGAGCAGAAAACTTCATATCCTTTCTTTGAAAACCCCAAGCCCATTCCAACCATATTTTGTTCAGCAATAAAGGATTCCAGGAATTGAGAGGGTGACGAGAGTCTGACTTTTTCAGAGAAAGTTGAATTGCTGACTTCCGCATCAATTGAAAGAATTTTTTCATTTGAGTGTGCGAGTTCTGAAAGAGATTCTCCGTACGCTTCGCGTGTAGATACCTGTGTTCCGAAAGAGTAAAATTTCTGAGCATTCTTTCGACCATTGAACTTGAAATTGGAAACAAGAGGTTTAGATATGTTGAAACGAGGCATTTTCCAATTAGGAATTTCCGATAGGGCAATCTGTAATTCTTCTTCATTCAAAACTTTTCCGTGCCATTTCTCTTTGTCCTCAAGAAAAGAGACTCCTTTTCCCTTGATAGTTTTTGCAATTATTGCTGTCGGTTTATCACTTTGTTTTTTTAGACTTGCCGATAATTTTTTGACTGAGTGCCCATCAACTATTTCGGATTTCCACCCAAACGCCTCAAATTTTTTTCTATATTTTTCCATGTCGTGCCCGTGAATTGTTTCTCCGCTTTGCCCGAGCCGATTTACATCAATTATTGCCGTGAGGTTTTTTGTTTTATAATGGGCTGCTATTTGGACAGCTTCCCAAACAGAACCTTCAGCGATTTCGCCGTCTCCAAGAAGAACGAAAAATTAAGATTTTTTGTTTTGCTTTTGAGAAGCCAGAGCCATTCCTACTCCCACACTTAAACCCTGTCCAAGAGAGCCCGTTGCAATTTTTGTCCACTTGAAAGAAGAAGGAATGGGATGACCCTCCAAATTACTTGAAAATTTCCTTAGTCTAAAGAGATTTTCTTTTGTTGCACCCACTCTGAAAAGCGCCGAATATAAAATCGGTGCGGCGTGCCCCTTGCTTAAAATAAATTCGTCGTTATCGGTATTTTCCGGATTTTTTACATCGTACTTCATAATATTAAAAAACAAAACCGAAAAAATTTCTGCGCAAGAAAGGCAGGAAGTAGGATGTCCGCTTCCTGCTGAAGAAGTCATTTGTAAAACATCTCTTCTTAAAATATCAGAAATTTTCTCCAAATCAGATTTTTCAGAAATGCGGGCACCACTCATCTAACCTTTACATAATGATTATATAAAAATGTTAT
>CAYXWK010000099.1:0-2624 GCA_964468785.1 Candidatus Woesearchaeota archaeon | reverse complement strand
TAATTCTTTCTCTTGTTCTAACAATTTTTCGTATTCTTCGATCAATGGGTGTTTCCAAGTTTCTTTCAGCATTTTCAAAACTTCATTCTCAAACCATAATTTTTGCTCTTTGCCTCGATTAAATTTTTTCCACAACTCTGGTCCTTGTTCTAAATAAGCAAGCAATAAACTTTCGAGATTGTGGATTTTGTCGGCAACGGCGACTGCCTTTGCTCCGTCCGAGCCAGCGCGGACTGTTTCAACATATTTTTTCTTCTTTTCTTCCCACGGCAATGAATCATCATTGGTAACGGCTTTAACTATTTCCAATACTTCCTCGCCAAGCTCGTTTTTTAATTTATCTTCAGGATATTCCGTATCCTCCAAAACATCGTGCGTCAAAGCCGCGGCAATAACAGTATCCGGAAAATTATATTTTGCCAATTTTATGGCAACCATAAACGGATGGATAATATACGGCAAATCATCGCCCTTTCGCGTTTGATCTTTATGCGCGGCGACTGAAACTCTTACGGCTTTTTCAATAATATTATTCATACTTATTTTTGTGCTGAAACAGGCATTTCTCCTAATTCAAGTTGTTGATAAAAAAACGATAATGTCGCCTCTTGCGTAAAGTGAGCTGAAAGATACTCCGGATCCTCTTTCACGGCGTTTAAATGGCGTTTATAGGCCTCTACGGGGTCGCAGTTGATGAACTTGAGCGAAAGCTCATAGCCGATCTCTTTCATTTTATTTATCAGCGGATCAATTAAATCTTTATTTTCTCCGATTATTTCAATTACAATATTTTTCTTATTATCTAAACTTTCGCGCAAAATCATATCGCTTGTCATTGCGGCATAGCTCGATAATTTTGGATTATCTTCTCCAAATTCTTTTTTTATAGCGTTAAGAATTTCGCCAAATTCAAAATGCACATAGCCGGTCGCGTATTCTTGCCTGCGAATTGTCGTTTTTCCAGAACCAACTCCGCCCATAAAAATCACAAACTTCGGCGGATTTTCAGTAATACCTTTTTCCCAAAACGGCTTTGCAACCTCGCCAATTTTTAAATATTCTTCGCCGGTGAATTGAGCAACTTTTAATCCGCCAGTTTGACGATTTTTCATTTTTTCTTTCAGATCATCAATTTTCTGTAATCTCTGCATTAGCGCGTGCATTGTTTCGGCAAAATGTTCTTGCGACTTAAAAAAGGGCAACTGCAACATAAAGCCGTATTGTCCGGGATGTCCTGGCCTTTCCATGGCCATCTCCAAAACCTCATCTTCAGGCAAATTTTCTATTTCAGCGAGAGACAATTTGCTGGCCCATTTATTTAATTCGTCTAAGTTGTTTATATCCATATAATTTTGATTATCTAATAAGTTGGCGCGCCGCCAAAATCAATTATTTAACCTTGTCGCAAAATCGCCAAAATTGTCAAACCAATATTTTCGATAATTCTCAAGTGTTTCAGCTATTCCTCTTTTCGGCTTCAAAAGTAATTTTGTTTTTATATTAAAGCCGTTGAATGGATATGCTCTGCTTTCTTTTCTTTCTTTAGTTTCAAATATGCGCGAATAGCCATCAATTTTTCTATACCCGTCTGCGTGTTCTGTTCCTTTTGGATCTACAAACAAAATTACATATTCATTTCCTTTCTGCATCCAAAAAATAAAGTCCGGCTTAAATCTAGCCATATTATTTTCTTTTGGATTGTAATACGGAATATGTACCTCGTCTAAAGTTTGGTCGAGCTTGGAAAACATCCACCAATCAAATTGTTTAAAGACATTAGTTTCATTCTGTAAATACTCCTCAAGCTGTTCAATAAAATTAACTTCGCTAGGAACATCAATAATGTGATTTAAATAATCAACTTTTTCATTTTCAGAAACGATAAGAGGAATATAATAATGATTTTGAATATACTTTATTTTTAGCTTCTTTCCTTTATATTCAAAATTTTGTGCTTCAAATAAGCTCATTTGTTTTCGCGCAAATTCTTCTCTTGGCATTTTTCCGTATTGTTTATCAAGTTCTTTCTGTTTTTCAGGATATTGTTTTATTTCCTCAATTTTTTTCTTTATCTGTTCAAATTTTTCGCCATCGCTAAACTTGATTCTCTTGAAGTGGACAATCTCATTCTCTAGTTTCTTAAACTTATCAAATTCTTTATCTCTAACACTAAAATAATTTAAGATTCTATCCACTAACAAATCCGGCTCTGAAATTGTCCTTACTTCTTCAAAGTCAAAATATTGGTCTGGTGTTCCAAAACTTTCGTTTGCTTTCTCAACTACCCTGACATCGCATTCATATTTTGTTAATGCGATTTTTGGGCCGAGATAATTAAACATTGATTTGGCTAAATCAAAATCGTCCCTATTGATTCCATATTTTTGAGGTTCTTTTTCTTCCGCAAATATTTTGTCTGATTCTTTATATATCGGGATAAGCAATAATCGCTTTTCTGCGTCTTTGTTGATAATAAACTCTTGTCCCAAGTCCTTTTCTTGCTTTTCTTCTTTGAGCGCTTTGATAATCTCCTTGAGATTTTCCGCATTTGTTCCAAAAACAAACAAACTTTCAAGCGGTAGAATATTTTTTCGTACTTTATTAAACAATTCCTCTTTTATCTC
>CAYXWK010000098.1:0-2684 GCA_964468785.1 Candidatus Woesearchaeota archaeon | reverse complement strand
GGGAAGTTTAATAGACACTCAATTTATGGAAGAAATAGCAGAAATAGGTGGCGGGCAACATTTCGCGGGCAACATTTCAAACATCTTGAACATTTACACAAGCATCTCCGAACAGATAATCGAAACATACACGACGACAATAAGAAATCAGTTTTTGATAATCACTTTCTACAATCAAACTAATTCAGGAAGCGTAAGAATAAACGACCCTCCAACAGAGCCGTTCCAAACTCAGTCATTCTCTTTGCTATCTCCCGTAGAAAATCCAAATAAAATAGAGATATATCTCGGAATTATTCTCTCAGATGGAAGGGAAGTAATAACAAACTATCCTTTAGATGTCTGGATTGCTCCGTCCAGTTAGTTTTAAATATCTCTTCTATCTTTTCCGTCTATGAAAATACTCACTCTTCACTGCGACTACATTCGTTACAAGCCATTAAAAAAAGCGATTAACGAACCGGAAGATTTATCGGATAAAAAAGAGAAAGAGGTCAAGGAGTGCCTAGTTGTTTTCACAGCAATAGAAAAAGGAGACAATGACCAAACGATAAAGGACATGGCTGAAGCTGTCAAAAAAACTTCCATCGATGTAAAAACAAAAAAAATAGTGATTTATCCTTACGCACATCTTTCTTCAAATCTTGCAAATCCTTCTACTGCTCTTGAATATATGGTGGAAGCAGAAAGCGTTTTGAAAAAAATTGGTTTTGAAGTTTCACGCGCACCATTCGGATATTACAAAGAATTTGAAATGAAAGTTAAAGGGCATCCACTTTCCGAGTTATCAAAAGAATTCCGTTACGGAGAATTAAAAGAAGAAAACAAAATTCCAAAAGCAATCTCAAAGCACGAAAAAGAACAATCTCCAGAACAATTACTAAAAGAAATCTCGCGAACAAAATTAGACATTTCAAAACTAAAAGACAACGACCACAGGATTCTCGGACAAAAACTCGACTTGTTTTCTTTCAACGAAGTTGCACCAGGCGCAGTTTTCTGGCACCACAACGGTTTAATAATTTACAATGAACTAATAAAATTCGCACGCGACATGAACGAATCACACAATTACATAGAAATCTCAACACCTCAAATTCTCGACAACAGATTGTGGAAAATCTCTGGACACTGGGACAAATACAAAGAAAATATTTTTCTTACTGAATACGAGGGAAGAACTTTCGCGGCGAAACCAATGAACTGCCCTGCTGGTATGCTCGTGTTCAAAGCGTCAACAAAATCTTACAAGGATTTGCCTTTAAGAGTCGCAGAGATGGGCGTTGTTCATCGTCAGGAACTTTCAGGAGTTCTGGCGGGACTTTTCAGAGTCGTGAAATTCACACAGGACGACGCACACATTTTCTGCACAGAAGAACATCTAGAAAATGAAATAATCTCAACGATGCAGTTGATTGAAAAATATTACAAAACTTTCAATCTCCAATATCATATGGAACTTTCAACTCGCCCTGAAAAAAGAATCGGCTCGGAAGAAATCTGGGACAAGGCAGAATCAATTCTCGAATCTGCTTTGAAAAAAGCGAAATCAAAATTCAAGGTGAATAAAGGCGACGGCGCATTTTACGGACCGAAAATAGATTTCCATGTCAAAGATTCTTTGAACAGAACTTGGCAGTTAGGAACAATTCAACTTGACTTCGGAATGCCTGAAAGATTCCAGCTTGAATACGTCGGCAAAGACAACAAAAAGCATCAACCGATAATGCTTCACCGCGCAATTTTCGGTTCGTTGGAAAGATTCATCGGAATACTTCTCGAACACACAAATGGCGCGCTCCCTCTCTGGATTTCTCCAAAACAAGTTCGCGTGATAAATTTCACAGATAGAAATATGAAATCTGCGGAAAAAGTCCTGTCGGATTTGAAAACTTCAATCCCTCATTTGAGAATAGATTCAGATTTTGATTCTCTAACAGTAAGCGACAAAGTTCGCAAAGCCGAAATACAAAAGATTCCTTACATAATCGTAATCGGTGAAAAAGAAGAAGAATCAAAAACTTTGGCAGTTCGCGTCCGTGGAGAAAAACCAAAATTCGGAATTAAAGAGAAAGAATTTATAGAAGATTTGAAAGAAAAGATTGAGAAAAGAATCTAGTCATAAATATTTTTTCTATGTCCAACTCCTATTACAAAAATCTTTCCCATCAAAGTCTGAATATCTAAAATGGTTCTACATTCTCCAACACGCATTATAAAATACGGCGAACCTTCTTTTCTTTTAACAAAATGAAAAGGTCTAATCTTGATTCTTTCCTGCAAAAAGGAATGCCTTTAGGTAACTTAACTTCTCAGTTCTTCGCGAATGTCTATCTGAACGAGTTAGATTATTTCGTAAAACATCAGTTAAGAGCAAAGTTTTACATTCGTTATGTTGATGATTTTATAATTCTCCATAACTCAAAAGAACAATTAGAAATCTGGAAAAAAGAAATTAGCAATTTTCTAAAACAAAAAATAAAACTTGAACTTCATCCAGACAAATCTAAAATTATTTCTTTATCAAAGGGAATTGATTTCTTCGGCTTCAGGAATTTTTACCATTTCAAACTACTAAGAAAAAGAAACATCAAAAAGATTCTAACAAAAATAAGGAAGTTCGAAAAAGGAGAATTAAACCATTATCAGGTTGCAGAATTTTTTCAAGGATGGAACGCTTACGC
>CAYXWK010000097.1:0-2708 GCA_964468785.1 Candidatus Woesearchaeota archaeon | reverse complement strand
AATGCAGTCTGCTACACCGCTTTGTACTTCAGCATCTTGTTAGGAAGATTCCTATACTCTACCGATTCTTTTTTAATCGTTCCGTCCTTTAGATATTCCTTGGATTGCTTGGCTATGACTTCCTTGTAGGGTTCAACGTCAAAAAACTTCAGGAGCTTTTGCGTGTATTCAGGTTTAAATTTAGTAGGTCTCGCCATTTCCTTTTTTGTTTCTTTAGTTTTAATTTTCCTTTTTATCCTTTATTTGTCGTGCTAAGTCTTCGTTCTCCCACACATTACCAATAACTTCACAATTAGCTGGAATGTAGAATCCAGAGTGTTTACCAAAACTCTGTAATTCTGCTGTCCACTTAATTAATTCTATATGATCGGTGCCAAGTAAATTGAACTTAACAAAATCACCCTCATAAATCTCCTTACCATTGCGGTCGAGTAACCCAATAAGTTGCATATGCTCAAATCTTGTTAGAAATTCTCTGTAATTTTCTTTCCAAAACTTATCACCCTCAACACCATCAACCAACAAAGTGAAAGGAGAATAGAATATCATTCTTTTATTTTCCTTGTCCCACGCCCTAAAAGCAAACCTATGATTTTTCATTTTCCTTATATTCTACCAAATTTTCTGTTCTAAAACTAGCTCTCCCTGTGAATAATAAGTTTTAATTTCTTTCGGGGGTGTCGCTTTATACCAAACACTTGCCACTTTGCCATTTTCCGTTTTGTCAATTTTCCTTTCTATCAAGCCGTCTTCGCAGAGTTCTCTTAATCGTCTGCTCACGTTGCTTGCCTTGTAGCCGTGTTCAAGCGCCAGTCTTTCCAGTTCGCCTCCGTTAATCCATCCTTGATTATTACGGAGATATTTTAATGCTCTGTTCTTTAAGCTCTGTTTCATAATGGCTTAAATAATTGTCAATAATCCTCACAAGCAAATCTCTTTCTTCTTGCTTGGTGTATTCGCATTCTAAAAAGCTCATCCCGTGACCTTTGCAGTTCGTATGCGGGTTGAAACTGGGAATAGGTTTAAATTCAGTTGTCATTTTAGTCTAGTTTTTCTAAATATTTTTCTCCTAAAATTTCTAATTGCTTTCGTCTCCATTGTTCAAAGTCTTCCTTAATCTTTTTCTCTTTCCAGAATACATACATTCTGCGTCTCAATCTCTCACTAGGGCTTATTCCTTCTTCTTCTGGATTCTCTTTTGGAATGTCAGATTCAGTGGCGTTTTCCGAGAAGATTAACCAACCAAATTGATTCAAGTGTTGTTTAAGAAGGGAGAAGTCATCGGCAGAAAGTTCTTGTGTAGCAAAACGAATTGATGCGCTTCCGTCCACTTTTGAGCTGAACCCTGTGAGATATGAAGGAAGTTTCAACATATTACTCTGGGTCAAAGTCAGGTATAGGGCTTCCGTCAGATGTCCTGTCTAGTCTATCTTCGCCTGTTAAGTGTTTAATAATCCTTTTTACATCATTTTGTATGATGCCGACCTTTATTGCTATGTCGTTAAGTTCTTTTAAGCTCTTATCTTCTTTCTTTGGAGTGTCAAAGTTTAGATAAGTCTTTCCGTCTTTTTCTACTTTCTTGACGATTAAATCCACTTCTGAACCTACCGCCCAGTTTTCATTATCACGATTCCCAAACCCGCTTAAAAATTCTTCTCCGAATTTGTCTGTCTTTAGAGCTAAACGAGTGTAGGGCTTTCCATTCGCTGATGTTTTTTGCTCTCGTTTGAGCCAAGTGATTTTACATTTTTCCATTTTCTTTTTTTAAATCTTGTAAAGTTACATATAAATTTAGAGCTGATAAAAACGCTTCTTTATTTCGTTCAGTTCCATAGCTTCGTGAAGTTTCAATCTGTCCGTTCTTTTTTAGGTTCACAATCTCATAGCCGTCAATTTTGTGTCCCATTTCTTCCAACATTATCTGGTAGTCAGCACATTGAAGAAACATTTCAGGATATATTCCGCTTGATGTCTTTATATCTCCCACAAAGATTTTTCCTTCGTGTTCAAAAACCAAATCCACTATCCCGCCAATCCAATGTTTCTCTGAATAAAGGTTTTTTTCGGATTCAATAAATCTCTTGCCTTTCGCCCAATCAAGAAAGTTTTGAATGCTTTTATCTTCGGCTTCATTCACTTCAATAATGCCTCCGGTGTTCTGAATTGCGTCTTTTACCAGCATCTCCAGTTTTTCGTGAAGTTCAGAACCCCAATCCCCAGCTTTTTCTTTTTTACGAGTATGAGCGGTGCGAGCTTCTTCCAGCAATTCTTCCAACTCCTTATCACTTATCATTATCATTCGCGGGGTGTCCGGCACCAACCGCCACACTTTAGATTCTTTTACATATTTAACTGCTTCATTGGCGCTCCATTGGATAAGAGCTGGTTTCGCTATCACTCCCAACACAGAGGTAATACCATAAAGCGGTTTGCCGTCTAATTCGTGAATATGTTGGTCTTTGTTGAATTTATAAGTCATTTAATTTTTTTATCTCCTCGTTTAAGTTATCAAAAGCATTTTCTATTCTGATTTTTAGAAGTCGTAATGCTTCAGATAATATTTCGTATTCTTTTTTTGTCATATTGCGTTACCTGCAAACTCACACCCCTTGCATCCATCTTCCGCAGAAGCGGTGCAATCGTGAAGTTCGCAGATTCGGTTAAGTAGCTTGGTAATTGCTTCAACCCTCGTCCTGCCGAATCTAGTG
>CAYXWK010000096.1:0-2721 GCA_964468785.1 Candidatus Woesearchaeota archaeon | reverse complement strand
GGAACGCTTACGCAAAATGGGCGAGCTCTTTAAAATTAAGAAGAGAAATAGCGCGTAGAATGGCAAAAATTAAACATAAAAACTTAAATACATTGATTCTTAGAATATAATATGAAACTAAATCCTTTTTTACAAGAGCTGGAGAAATCAAAGGAATATTTGGACTTCAAAACAAAATATCCTAACGCTTATTTGGCTGCGGGCTTTTTCGTTCTCGACTTTGAGAACAACGCAAATCTCTATCAGATTGATTTCTTTATTCCGGGCGAAAAAAAAGTTGCCGCCTTTACACTCGGAAAAGAGGTAAAACTTCAATTACTTGATTTACTAAATGAACAGGTTCCTGAACCTTTGTCCCCTGAAGCAACTATCGATTTAGATTCATTAAAAGGAATTTTACTTGACGAAATGCACAATCGCGGTATGTCCGAAGAAATAAAAAAATTAATTGCAGTTATTCAAAACATTGATGGAAAATCTCTTTGGAGTTTAAACTGCGTTCTCTCGGGAATGGAAATATTAAAGTCTCATGTGGAAGATGCGACACAGAGCGTGCTCAAGATAGAAAAAAAATCTTTACTTGAAGTAATGAAACATCTACCTGTGCAGAAGTTTGAAAAAAAACTTCCCGTTGCCAAAGAAGAAATAGAAAAAGAGATAGAAAACCTTTCGAAACTCGAAAAAGAGATAGAGGCTGAAAAAGAAAGATTGCGCTCCGATATAGATAAAAAGAAAGAATTAACTCCTTAAGTTAACGGACTATTCCTGTAAGAACTAATTCCAAGTTCTTTTCTCCTGACGGAAATTTTTTCCCTGACTCTTTCAAGGTCATCAAAACTTCCTATTTTTTCGTGTCTCCTTTCCTGCCTCATAAATCCTCCAGTCTCCTTTTTTGATACTTTTTTTATCGTTGGTTCAGAATTTTCTTCAACAACAAGTTTTTTATTTACTTTTCTTCTCATAATAATTGCGACAATGAGCAAGACAACTGCAAAAATAAAAACCGAAACGGAGATTAGAAGTTTAGACAATGTTTCAGGTTCCATAAAAAGAAATAATATTCGCAACTATAAAAATCTTGTTCCTATAAAATTCTCATTCGCAGGAAGAAACTTTTCAACATCTGCAATAAAATTATCAGAAATTGGAAAATTTTTCGGACTAATGTTTCGCACGAGAAAAACAGATAACCTTCTTTTTGAATTCAAAAATTCAAGGGCTTTCGGCATACACTCGTTCTTCGTATTTTTCAGCTTTCTCGCACTCTGGCTTGATGATAAAAACAATGTAATCTCCGTCAACAAAGTAAATCCGTTCACTTTCTTAATTACGGCTCCTCCAAATTCAAAAAAACTTCTTGAACTTCCTCTGAACAAAAAAAATTCCGATATTACGATTTTTTTCGTCGGAAAAGGAAAAGTTTAAATATTCCTCGATGTATTTTGAATTAATTAAAGGAGGTGTATGATGGGAACCATAATTGCAAAGAACGTGGTGAACAGAAAGCCAGGTCATCTTTACTACGTCGACTCAAAGGGAAACGTATGTGAAGCTAAGATGGCTAGAGGCGGTCGTAAAAAATCCACAAAGAAAGCAGCAAAGAAAAAGAGGAGATAAATCTTCTGCATACATATTTTATTTTTTATTAATTAATTTATTTTTATTTTAATTAAATTATCGCACAATCAAAAACCTTAAAATCCCTTTCTTATAATAAACTAAATGATACTCGGAATTGAATCGACTGCGCACACTTTCGGAGTTGGCGTGGTAAACAAAGGAAAAATTCTTTCTAATGTCAGAGACATGTTCACAACAGAATCGGGTGGAATAATTCCAATGGAATCTGCAAAACATCACAAAAAAGTCGCGCCAGAAATTTACAAAAAAGCTCTTGAGCAAGCAAAAGTTTCAGAGAAAGAAATCAAAGCCATCGCAATTTCAAACGCGCCAGGTTTAGCTCCGTGTTTGCACGAAGGAATGAACTTTGCAAAAGCTCTTGCTGAAAAATTAAATCTTCCTTTAGTTCCGGTAAATCATTGTGTCGCACATTTAGAAATCGGACAGAGTGTTGGAGCTTCCGACCCCGTTTTACTATACGCGTCCGGAGCAAACACACAAATAATTGCCTACGCGTCCGGAAAATACCGCGTCTTTGGAGAAACTCTCGACGTAGGGATAGGAAACTTCATAGATAAATTCGCAAGATACTTAGGACTCGGTTTTCCGGGCGGACCTAAAATAGAACAACTTGCTAAAAATGGAAAATACATTGAACTTCCTTACTCAATAAAAGGAATGGACGTTTCATTTTCAGGAATGGCGACGAAGCTTGAACAGTTACATAAAAAAGGATTTTCAAAAGAAGATTTATCTTTTTCGTTACAGGAAACCGCTTTCGCTATGCTCGTTGAATCTGCTGAACGTGCACTCGCGCACACCGGAAAAAAAGAATTAGTTTTAGGGGGCGGAGTGGCATGCAATTCGCGTCTTCAGGAGATGTGTCAGATAATGTGTAGAGAACGTGGAGCAAAATATTTCTGTCCCGAACGTCCGCTTTTAGTTGACAACGCAGCAATGATTGCATTCACTGGCGAAATAATGTTCAACGCCGGAGTTTCCACAACTGCGGAAGAAATTAAAGTTTTACCGAGAGAAAGAACGGACCACGTCGAAGTTGTCTGGCGATAGCCTCAATTCATAGAGTCCTCTTCTAAGGTA
>CAYXWK010000095.1:0-2722 GCA_964468785.1 Candidatus Woesearchaeota archaeon | reverse complement strand
ATGT
Organism: Candidatus Woesearchaeota archaeon; assembly: GCA_964468785.1. GTDB lineage: Archaea > Nanobdellota > Nanobdellia > Pacearchaeales > GW2011-AR1 > UBA73. The sequence goes on along the minus strand of CAYXWK010000095.1, from coordinate 2,718 downwards.
CTGACAATCATAATTCCGGTGTTGTTCAAATATTCTTCATATCCTAAGTGCAAATCTCCAATTACTAAAATCTTTTTCCCACAAGTTTCAACCAACAAAGTTTTTCCAACATAATTTAATTTATCCATAAAATACTTTCAAATAATAATAGTTAAATGTTTTTGCTCCCAATAACTTTCAAATGCAATTGATGCATTCTCTTCAAAAAATTGGCTCTGTCTTCCATTTTTATTAAATCCGCGTGTCCCTGCATAATAAGTCCAAGCGCAAAAGGAGACGCAATTGGAACCTTCACAATTTTTATTCTCATCTTTTTATTCTCAACCCACTTCAAAACCGTTTTGGCGTTTTCAATATCCATCAAATCCTCCATTACCTCTCGTCTTGCTTCACGCAGAATAGGAAACTCGTTTGAAAGCTTTTTTACCGCCCTATAAAGAAATTCGGAATGAACTTGTTGTTTTCCCACGCTTTTTTCTGCCCCTTTATATTGTCTCAAAATCATCAAGGAACGTCCAGCGCAATGTCTAAATCTTCTCTTCAAAACATCCGTTTTCTCTATAGCTTCTTCCAGAATTTTTTTCAAATCTTTACTCTTAACAAAATCAATTATTTTCTTTTCTTCTAATTTTTCCCCCGCAACAAAAAATCCAGAATCATTAATTCCAAGCTCAACATCTCGGTGCCTCATTTTCGCAGCAGCATACCCATAAGCTCTTGATAGCGCATCATTGACCTTTCTTCCAAATGGAGTGTGAAAAACCAAGAATTCTTTATCTTCTTTAAATTTTTCAACTAAAATAGTTTTATCGTCTGGAACATCCGAAAAATATTTTTGTTCCTTAATATAGTTGTATATTTCTTCCGCAACCTTTTTATTACAATAAATGTATTCTTCTATGAATTTTAAACAGTCTTTTTTATCATTTATTCTATCCCTTACGAGTCCTCTAAACTTAGCTATTCCTACCCCTACATCAAAACTAAGCGGAAGCATCTCTGAAAACCATGAAGGAATAGTTGGTTTTTTTGCAACTTCTAATTTTACATACGCCTTCATACCTCGCGTGTATAAAAATTGGTATTTCTGTCCTCCAAGAACAAAGACATCTCCTCGTTTCATTCTTTCAAGAAAGCCCTCATCAATTTTTCCAACATTCTGCCCGGCCCTGTTCCCTGGACTCGGAACCATAACGCTTATGAAACTCTCGCTTGGAATCGCGCCAAGATTGGTCATATAAATAACTCTCGCAAGTTTTCCCTTTTTCCCTATCTCCCCACTTTCAGAGTCATACCATATCTTCGCATAAACGTGTCGGTGCTCGAGTGCATAATCTCCCGCCAAATAGCTCACAACTGAATAAAAATCATCCTCAGTCAGTTCGGAATAACAATAGCTTTTTCTTATTATTCTAAGCATTTCTTTAGAATCCCAAATTTTTGTTATAGCCATTCCAAAAATATGTTGTGCAAGAACATCCAGAGCATTCTTAGGAATTTGCGCCCGGTCAATCTTTTTTTCAACCATATCTTTCATTATTATTCCGCACTCCACCAAGTCATCTCTATCCATTACTAAAAACATGCCCTTAGGATTATCGTGTAGTTTATGTCCTGCCCTTCCGATTCTTTGCAACGCCCTTGCCACGCCCCTAGGACTTCCAAGCATAATGACAAAATCAATACTTCCAATATCTATTCCAAGCTCTAAAGAAGTGGAACTAACAACGCACTTCAACTCCCCGGCACGCAGTTTTTCTTCTATTTCAAATCTCTTTTCCTTAGACATTGAAGAATGATGCGCCCCTATGAACCCCAAATACTTTTCTGGAAAATGCTCCTGCAAATGATGAACAATTCTTTCAGTCGCAGCTCGCGTATTTGTAAAAATTAAAGTTGTTCTATTTCTTTCAATATTGATATCTAAAATGTTATAAAGTTCTCTGAAACTCTTTTCTGTAAGCGAATCAAAAATATCCTCTCCCGAAAAATCCAGCTCTATTTCTATTTTCTTTACAAGTTTTACTTCTGCAATGCAACAATCTCTTTCATTTCCAACTAAGAACTTTGCAATCTCTTCAAGTGGTGAAATCGTAGCGCTCAATCCGATTCTTACAGGGTCAAAAGAACTTATCTCACTAACTCTCTCCAAAGCCAGAGATAAAAAAACTCCTCTCTTATTAGTCAGAGCGTGAATCTCATCAACAACAACAAACTCTAACGCAGCAAGGTTATCCACAAATTTTGGGCTCGTTATAACAATCGCCAAAGTTTCAGGAGTAGTGACAAGAATGTGCGGTATCTTTTTCGCCATCTTTGCTCTTTCCGAAACGGTCGTGTCTCCTGTTCTCAAACCGACCCGAATGTCCTGCATCTTCAAACCTTTCTTTTCAGCAATTAATTTTATTTCCTCAAGAGGCGAAATTAGATTAACAAAAATATCATTACTCAACGCCTTCAACGGCGCACAATAAACCGTATAAATTTTATCTTCAAGTTCATTCTTCAAACTTAACTCAACAAGATAATTAAGAAGACTCAAAAACGCAGTCAAAGTCTTCGTTCCCCCGGTCGGTGCACTAACAAGAAGATTCTTCCTTCCGTGAATAGTCTTGACTCCATAAAGTTGAGTCAAAGAAAAATCTGCAAATTTCTCGAAAAACCACTCTTCGACTAAAGGGTTCAAAATCCTTCGCACTTCCGAACTCTCGCTTGCTT
>CAYXWK010000094.1:0-2723 GCA_964468785.1 Candidatus Woesearchaeota archaeon | reverse complement strand
CTCTCTAAAATCCCTAATCTAGTATAAAGATTTTTTGCTCGCGAGTTTTTATTTTGTATTCCTTGAAAAAGTTTGAAACCGCGTGATTTATACTCCCAGAATATTTCTTCAAGAACTACAGTTCCAACTCCACGATTTTGAAATTCTGATTTTATCGCCATTTCTTCTCCAAAAATTATCTCTCCAGGACACCACTGATAAGGATTCAAAACAATAAAACCCACAAGCTCGCCTTCGTAAATTATTTTCCAGATGTCACAATATCTTGAAAAAACATCCATCTTTGCAATTCCCTTTTCCAAAGTCCAAGGTTCGTTGTACGGCGGTTTCGAATATTCCTCCGCGTAAATCCTCGCCAGTTCCCTAAAATCTTCTTCCACTGCAGGTTTAATTTCCACATTCATTTTATTTTTCATTTCAAATCTCCAAAGCGGAAGGTGAGAGTCGAACTCACTCCAACAGCGCCACAAGCTGGTATGCTACCGTTACACCACAACCGCCATTTAATTCTGCCTTTTTCCAAGACTATAAACTTTTCGTATAAAAAGTCCAAACTAAAAAAATCAAATTTCCGCTCTATGGGGATACCCCCAAATTTGAAATGTCATAAATCAGGATAATAGAAAGAGTTTTTAATTGTTTTGTTTTCAAGAAAGAATGATGAAAAAAGCTCTCGTGATTGTTGCACATCCCGACGATGAAACAATTTGGATGGGTGGAACGATTTTACAAAAAAAGGAATGGGACTGGAAAATTCTTTCTCTGTGCCGTGCAAACGATAAAGACCGCGCACCAAAATTCGCAAAAGTCTGCAAACTTCTGAATGCAAAAGGAATAATTGCAAATCTCGATGACGAAATCCTTGAAAAATTGAAAATATCCGAAATTCAGAAGCTCATAAAAGAAAAAATAAAAAACGAAAAATTTGATTTTATATTTACTCACGGAAAAAACGGAGAATACGGACATATAAGACATAAAGAAATTCATTTAGCCGTAAAAAAAATGCACAAAAACAAAGAATTAAAATCTGAAAAACTTTTTTTCTTTTCATACATTTCAGGAAAACAAAGTGCTCCACATGATAAGAACTTGAAAATCCCTGTAGCTAACACTAAAGCAGACCTAATCGTATCATTAAGTGCAGAATTACTTTTGGAAAAAAGAAGAATAATAGAAAAAATTTACGAATTTAAGCATCCAATTTTTGAAACACTCGCATGCGGAAATTTGGAGGCGTTCGATGAAATTTAAATTCTACGCAGTAAAAACCTCAGTAGTTTGTTTTTTTCTTTTTGCTTTGCAAATATTCATTCCGGGATTCACAGAATTTTTCCTCCTCAATGAAAAAGCAATTTCAAACTTTGAGATATGGAGATTTGTCAGCTCCATTTTTCTTCACGGAGGATTCGCACATCTATTTCTTAATTTGTTTGCACTACTTTTGTTTGGAAGCATCTTAGAAAAATTAATCGGCGAAAAAAGGTTTCTCCTAATTTTCTTTTCTACTGGAATACTGGCTAACCTGATTTCAATTAACTTCTATAACTCATCACTCGGCGCAAGCGGAGCTATATTTGGCGTAATTGGAACACTAATAATAATTCGCCCGACGATGCCAGTCTGGGCTTTCGGCTTACCAATGCCTATTTTCGTTGCGGGAATATTATGGGCTGCCTTAGATTTAATGGGGGCAATAGGATTCATTATGGGTAATCCTATAGACAACACAGGAAATATCGCTCACTTAAGCGGAATGTTTTTCGGATTCATTTTCGGATTTATTTATAGAAATCTTTTCAGAAAACAAATAGTCCGAAAAAACGTTTCAATAGACGAAAACGAAATAAGAAACTGGGAAGACAACTATCTCAGATAAGTTCCTGTTGTCTGCGCATTCTTCTGTTTCTCTTAACAAAAAGAATAATCACAACTGTCAAAGCAATAACTCCCAAAGAAGCCAAAACAATAGTTGCGATAAGAGCGAAACTCGGCGAACTTGAACCGGCAGTGCAGGTTCTTGTTTCCGAAGGTTTCCCAGAAGAAACTCCACAACTATTCAAATCATTACAAGCTCTCGTCTGCGACCTAGAAGCAGAACACGCAGACCAATCGGAGCAATCCCAATTAGGCGTACAAATTATCGGTGTAGATGAAGTGGATGTACAGGATTGAGTTTCATCAGCAGGTCTACCGATAGTAGTTCCACAACTATGTGCATCATAATATGTTCTCGTTCTCTGTCCGTTCACACAATTACCCCAAATTCCGGCTTCCCAACTTGGCGAACAGACTCCAGAAGTAGTATTACCGGTAAACTCTCTGACTGCCGAATTAGTAAGCCCCGTCACAACAAAATTCCCTTCGCTGATAGAACAACTAAATCCGCTCAAGCTACCCGGACAATTAACCAAATACTCTCCCGATTGACTACAAAGAGCAGAAATTGAACTAATTGTTTCAATACTGTCTTTGTTTTCAACACAAACTCTCGTCGAAGAAGTCTTTCTGTCAACATGAAAGGTCTTATTTGCCACCAACCCTTTAACAATCAAATATCCATATCCTGTCTGATTAGATTGCCTCACTATCTGCACATCTTTCAGATTCAAAGGATTTTTATTATTTGCAGAACCAAAATTGTGTTCAAAAGAAACAATCAAATTATTTTCTACATCTCTTATCTCAACATCCCGAGATAAACTATAACTTACGCTACTATT
>CAYXWK010000093.1:0-2753 GCA_964468785.1 Candidatus Woesearchaeota archaeon | reverse complement strand
AAAAATATGATTGATAGAGGATTAGACAGATTGGTTGAAAAAGCGAAGAAAGAAAAAAAATGGAAACAGATTCCTGATGCTCCGCGTGCGAAGGTAATCCAGATAAAATCAATCTATCAAAAAGTTCCTGAAGTCATGGAAACTTTAGAAATCTACGAGCTGTTTAGAGATATAGACAAGCTTGAAAAAATTCGGGAAAATGAATTCAGAAAAGGAGTAAATCTGAAAGTTACATTTAAAGAACAAATAATAAACATAAATCTTATTCAGCTAAAAGACTACGCCGCAATTCTCGAAAGGTTTATAAGTTACATCAAATAAACTCACGCATCGGAACAAAATTTTTCCTTGAAAATTACGAAAATGGGAAAGCTAATAACTATTACCTCCGGAAAAGGAGGAGTTGGAAAAACAACTACCTCTATCAATCTTGGAGCTGCACTAAATTCATTTGGTAAGGAAGTGATAGTCGTTGACGCGAATCTTTCAACACCAAATATCGGACTTCACTTAGGTGCACCAATAGTTCCAGTAAGCCTGAATCACATTCTAAACGGAAAAGCAAAGGTATCAGAGGCGATTTATGAACACGAGTCAGGCACAAAAATAATTCCTTCCTCTCTTTCTCTTAACGAAATGAAAAATCTGGACCATTCAAAACTAACTGATGTTGGCAGAAAGTTAAGAAAAATGGCAGACATAGTAATATATGACTGCGCTGCAGGATTAGGTGATGAAGCAATAGCGGCAATGGAGGCTGCAGACGAATTGATTCTTGTAACAAATCCTGAAATACCTGCCGTAACCGATGCACTCAAAACTTCAAAAATGATTGAACAAATGGGTAAAAGCGTAAGAGGAGTAATAGTAACTCGCTCAAGAAACGCAAAAACTGAAATGCCTATCTCAAATATAGAAGAAATGCTCGAACTGCCGATACTCGGAGTAATACCTGAAGACAACAAAGTCCAGGCAGCGCTCGTAATGAAAGATGCGCTCTTACACGTTTTCCCAAAAAGCAAATCCTCAAGAGAATACAAAAAAATTGCTGCAAAAATAATCGGAAATAATAATTATAAGGAAAAAAGAGGAATTTTCCAAAGAATTTTCGGATAATTCACAAATAGATTACCAATTAATCTGCGCTATTTTCACCGAATTTGTTTATTCCTGCAAAAATAATCTGCTAAAAGAAATATTTATCCTGCCCGAATAATCCAACGAGCATCAGCGCAAGCGGAACCAACCAATAAGACTTGCGAAGCAAATCCAATTTAGTCAGAGCAAATAGACATAAAGTTCAACAGCGAATAATTTCCTAAAAGCTCAACTGACTCTCGAACCAGCACTGATTTCCTTCTCAGGAGTAAGAATAACAACTTTCCTTTCTTCCCTCTCTCCGATTGAAGCTGCTAAAATCATTCCTTCACTCGTAACACCTCTAAGTTCACGTGGCGCAAGATTAAAAACAAAAATAGCTTCTTTTCCTTCAAGTTCCTCAGCAGAATAAAATTCACGCAACCCTGCACAAATCGTTCTTTCCTCTTTTCCAAAACTAACAGACAAAACAAAAAGTTTCGAAGCATTCGGATGATTTTCCACCTTCAAAATCCTTCCGACTCTTAAATCTATTTTTGAAAAATCCTCAAAACTAATAATTTCTTCCATTCAAAAAAATATAGAAAATACTATATATAATTTACTAAAAATAAAAATAAAAATAAAATAAGTTAAAAATTAAACTGAACCGCCTAATGAACCGGTAGAAGTTAGGTTCAATTCAGAACCGGGGCGATTGTACATTATAGAAACATCAGAACTGACACTTCCAGAGAAAGTACAACTAGAGAAAGTGATTATCTTCGTTTCTCCCGCATCAATTGTATCAGGAGAACTCCAAGAACCAGCACCACAACCTCCAGAAGACAAAGAAGCGCTAACAAGAGTCAAAGTTTCTCCCCCATTATTCCTTACCTCAAGCTGCGCTTGATTTGAACTCAAAGTAGAACCAACTCCATAAAAAGGAGCAGTCACCACAAAGGTAGGAGTTGTAAGTGTACTCGGTCTGAAATAAATCGCAAGAACTCCTATGACAATAATCGCTGCTAAAATAGCCCAGCCATAAGTCATCAAAAATTCCATAGCTGCTTGACCTTTTGTTTTCATGAAAACCTCCTTTCGATTATAATAAAAAATTGAAGGAACTCTCCTTTATAAAAGTTACTCAAACACAACAAATAAAAAACCATCTTAACTTTCTAATCAATGAAATATGCTATAACCATCCTACTAATTCTCATAGCCGTAACAACATTCTTCATAATTTTTAACGAAAATAATAACCCTCTTGAAAAAAATCCGGTAGCCGAAAAATTTTCAGAAGAAAACATTCAGATGAAAAATTCGCAGGAACTTCAAAATGAGCTAACTAAAAATCTTCAAACTGACGAAGAGATACAACAAAATTTTGACTGCGCTCAAACACAAATCTCTTATGCTCTAAGAAATTTTGGAACAAGCTCCTCTTGTGAGTCATTTGAAGAAGAAATCTGCACATCGAAAAAAATAACTTGTACTCTCAAAGTAGAAAACCTCGATGCAGAAATTTCAGGAAACTTCATCATAAAATTCAATTTTTTAGATGAAACAAGAAACGAAATTTCCTCATCAATTCAGTCAGATGAAGTTCCTGCAAAATTAAACAAAGTATTTGAAACAGAAAAAATCTTCAGCCTGCCGGAATCACAAAGTGA
>CAYXWK010000092.1:0-2779 GCA_964468785.1 Candidatus Woesearchaeota archaeon | reverse complement strand
CCTTCAAAAAATCCTGATTCCATTTTTGAATGAGCTCTCCGTATTTTATATGGTCTGTATGTACAAACTCTTTTCCCTGGCTCTCAAAAGAAGCCCTTGCCTTTTCAAAAACTCCTTTGGACCATTCATCTGTTGCTTTATAATGCTCGCCCGCAACTTCATCACTCGGCAGAACCATCTTCACACCGATAAGATTCAAACCAGTTCTTTCAATCCGCATAATAATTTCGCCAACAAGACGCCGTAAAACTCCGTCGGGCTTAACAACAACAAGACTTCTTTCTTCAACCATGTAATATTTCAGAAAAAATATATTTTAAATGTTATTGTGTTTCAGAATACTAAAGATACGGTTTATCAACTTCTCTGTTGGGAAATATTTTTCTTAAATTTTTAATAATTATGTCGCTGAAATAATCTCTGTTAAATAGAGACGCCTTAACTGTTGACTCATGAGTATCAAGCAACTGTGCAATTTCATCAACAGAAAAACCTAAATCGCTCGCCTCATAAATTTGGGAGTCCAGTCTGAAATTCGCATCTGAAATTCTATTCGACTTTCTCCCGTATCTCGTCATGCTTTGGCCGGCGACATAAGGTGGAACGCGGACAAAATAAGCAACATCACTGTTAGAAAGCGCCGTGCCCGCTGCATTTTTCAGCGCCAGCTTTTTATTCGGTGGCGTTACTTTTCTTTCTTGATTTTTGTTTAGATTTGGCAAACCCACTCTTCTTAAAACCGGACCAACCCTTGAAATAGGAATTATTCCTTCTCCGAGTTTTTCTAGAGATAATTTTTCTCCTTTGTTTTTTGCAGTTTCGTATCTTCTGAAAAGTTCAGATAACGTTTCAAAGGAGTAAGAAAAGCCGTAAACTGCTTCCCTTGAATTGAGATAGTCCAATGCTTTCTTTTCAGCCCAAGTTGCTTCTTCATATTTTCTCTCTAAAACTCCTCCAACAATTCCAGAAATTATTTCTTTTTTAAGACGTTCACGAATGTTGTTGACATTTCTGTAAAACTTGCCGGATTTAAACCACAAATCATGCAAACAAACCTTATTCCCATCTTTATCACGCACAATTGTGTCATTCATTTTTTGTCTAACTCTCTCTCTGGTAACTCCGAATCTTCTCCCGATTTCCCACTGACTTAATCCCCTCTTCGCAAGCCTAACCAATTCACTCTCTTCAACTTTACTTGGAACTGAAGAAACATATTTTTTTCTTTCTCTCAAAATTCCATTATCCAGGCGATACGACTGTATCGTTCTATATGAAACATCTAATTCTTTTGCAATTTCTTCATCACTTTTTCCCCCATAAAAAAGTTCTTTTACTCTCAACGCTTCAGAAGAAGTCGCGAACTTCTTATGAGGAATTTGCACATAACCTTTCTTTTTCAGTTCGAAAATAGTTTTGCGATTGATTCCAGTAACCTCTTTAACTTCCTCATATCCTCTCGCTCCCGCTGCAACCGCTTCCCAAATAAATGCGATATTTCTTTGAGAAATACTTCCAAGCGAATCTATGCTATCTGTTACTTCCACATCGGCGAATTTCTTTTTTAATCGACCAATCTGCAACAATTTAGAAATCTCTTCATCGCTTGCCCCACTACATTTAAGAATCTCAACTCTGTTCAAAAGCCATTCTAAATCATTTTTCATACAATTTCGTTAGTTTAACACTATAAAAATATTACTATTATTAAGTTACTAAATATTTTAGAAAAGCTCTAATATCTCTCCGTTTTTATAACAAAATGGATTACATTTCCTTAGCAAAAGAAACTGAAATTTGCAAAAACTGCAAAAACATAGTGATAGGAAAAGGAAATCTCAATGCGAAAATTCTTTTTGTCGGCGAAGCTCCCGGGAGAAATGAAGACGAGCAAGGTTTACCTTTCGTCGGTGCCGCCGGAAAAAATCTTGACAAACTTTTAGAAAAGGTAGGTTTGTCTTTAGAAGGCATTTACATCACAAATATTCTAAAATGTCGTCCGCCTGAAAATCGCGACCCATTGCCTGAAGAAATCAAAGCGCACACTCCTTGGCTTCTCGCGCAGATAATGGAAATGAAACCTTCTGTCGTATGTTCTCTCGGAAATTATGCGACAAAATTTTTTCTCGCGCTTGGTAATGCAGATGAAATGAACAAACAACCCGGAATAACTCAGATTCACGGAAAAATAAAACAAATAGAAATATCAGAAGTAAAAATAAAATTAATTCCGCTTTTCCATCCGGCGGCAATAATCTATAATCGCTCTCTGACGGCGCTCTGGGAAAAAGATATGGAAATAGTCAAAAAAGAAGTTTCCCAAAAAATGCTTTTCTAAACCACTAATTTATTTAAACTGTTAAGCTCGGATATTTGAATGGATGAAATTATTACGCGCAAACTTGCACATAAAGAACTTGTAAATTTAGTAATCCACTCACAAACTCCTCTTAAGCTTTCTTTGGAATTTCAGCATAATCATTCTGGAACTAAAGATGACAAACCAAGTTTTTGGAGTATAACTGATGAAAAGGAAGGAAAAATAAATTACTCTGTTGAGCACAAACTTGACACTTGGCGATACGATTTAATCCCGGGATTTTTATTTATCGATTTATCAAATTCCTCCAATATTTCATTACGAGAATCCCTGATTGAGGGCGCAGTTAGAAAAGGATATATTATGTCTGCGGGAACTATGGTGTTTGCACATGGAAAAAGAAATTTCAATCCATCGGAAGCGCAAATAGGAAATACTTTCGCAGATATCTCTGAAGAC
>CAYXWK010000091.1:0-2796 GCA_964468785.1 Candidatus Woesearchaeota archaeon | reverse complement strand
TGGTCCGACATAATCATCATCGTCTAATAATCCTGCCATAAGAATAGTTGCTCCTAAAAATCCTGTATATCTTATAAGTTGTCCAACCCATTTTTGCATTTGAGTTGACCTTTCTATTCCTGTCATTCTTGATGCTTTTTGTATTCCTCTTAAACTTTTAATTATTCCAAAACCAGTAGCAGTTTGTAATCCCTCACTAACAATTGTAGCTGGTATTTTAGCGAAAGGAATAATAGCTTTTCCAAATTTTAGTTTTCCAAGACCTAAACTATCTCTTAATCTAATAACCCAGTCTGCTAAACCATTAGCTTGTGTTCCATTCATCATATGAGCATCTTGTATTCCTAGCTCTCTTATTTTTTGAGATTGTTCGATTTTAGGTTCAAAAGAATAAGACTCTTTTAATAGTTGCATCTGTCTTTCTTTTTGCGTCATTCCCTCTGGCAATTTTCCTTTCATCTCTTCCATTTTAGATATTTCTCTTGCCATCATTGTAGAAGTATCTGCTCTTCCTATGTTAGAAAAAAGCATATCAGTTCCACCAGCGAACCATTTAGGAGCTAGATTTACAATTTTAGCCCATTTACTAATAGCTGTTTTTCCTTGTAATCTTGCCACATCTTCACCAAAAAACTTATAACCATCATGCAATGTTTCCATTCTTGATATATCAAATCCTGTCTTATGATATATCTTAACTGCCATTGCTGTTTGCTTTTTAATAAATTCTGTTGTTTCTTTATCTGGCTTAATGGCTGATATTTTTGCCATAACTTTTTCCATAAAACTACTATTCAAATCTCCATCACTAAAGTTTCCTGATACGATTCTCTTTGTTATTGCTCTTTCAATAGCTGGAATTGATTGATATACAAAACTATTTTTTAGTATTCTTGGAGATGCTAAAATACTTGCTCTCATATAATCAAGCATTTGATTAGCAACATCCATTTTTGTAGTTCCTTTTAGTTCTTCTGTATAATCTTCAAGTTTTCTTCTTTGTTCAAAGTAATTTATTACTTGTTTTTCATTTTCATAAGTCCAATCGTTTTTAGTCATTAAATCATTAAAAGCTTTTCTTTCTTCTCTTATCATTTTTGATAGTTTTTCTGCTTCTTCCATTGTCAAAGCTACTCCTGTTTCTATTTCAACAAAGCTTTCCATAAACTTATTAAGTTGTTTTGGAGTCAATACTCCGAGATCGTCAAGCATTTCAAGTCGTGATAAAGAACCTCTTAACTTCTTTTCTTGTTTGTAAATACTAGAACCCATTGCTTTTTCCTCCCATATCTGTAAATTGCCACTCTTTTTAAGTGTTTCAAATCTTTCATTAAGAGTCTTTGCTTTATCTGGACTAATATACTTTTCTATCTCTTTCAATCTTGTTTTTTCATCAAGAAGCTTTAAATCTCTAACTTTAAGATTTTCTCTTAATTTTTTTGCTTCATCTAAAGTAATATCTTTGTATAGTGGCTTACCTTCTCCTATATTTTGATAGACCCAGTTTCTTAAGGCAAGTTTTTGATTAGGAGATAAAAATCTTTTCTCTAAATTAGCATTAAACATTTTAGCTTCATCTCCAACATACTTCTGAAAAAGCTCAACTCTTTGCTTTGAACTCATATTGTAAAGACCAGAAATCTTAATGTCGCCACTCTTAAAAGCTTTCTTAATTCTTTCTGCTGCTCCTGGTATTAAACATCCTTTTGCCATATTTATTTACAAATTATATTATTCACAAGTGAATCAATTTCACTCATAACTTTATCTGTTTTCTTTGATTGACTTTCAACTACTTCTTTTGTAGCTTTTTCTGTTTTTCTTCTTATCTCTTTTCTAACAGCTTCTTTTATATCTCCATCTTTAATTTTGCCTAGTTTCTCTCCAATAGACTCTATTCTTGACTGTTCTATACTATTCATTATAGCAGTTTCTTCTTTAATTCCCAAATCAGTTTTTGCTAAATTAAGAGTCTGTGCGGCTTCAGTTAATTCTCTTGATACCATTTTAGCAATCTCTGATGCTCTTGCAATCTCCCCTTTCTCTCTTAATGATACAGCTAAAGATTGACGAATTGCAATCGCCTTTATTGATGCTGGAGCTTCTCTTAATCCATAAGCAATCTGTAGTGCTTGTTTCGGAAATCTGTTTATATATTCAAAAGCCCTCTTAACTTGATCTTTAGTAGATATTGTTTCAAACAAAACACTAGATTGTTCATATCCAAACTCGCCTTTTATTCTTTCATAATGTTTTGAGAAGTTTTCAGTTGTTATCTTTTCTTCTTTAAGAGCTTTTGTTGGTTTTACTTCTTTAACTTGCTTTTTTTCTTTTGAAACTTCCTTTTTTGCAGTAGGTTTCTTAATAGTAGGAGTTTCTTTTTTAATAGTTGGCTTCTCTTGTGCTTTATTCCAGATTTCTGTTAGTTGGGATTTGGTTAAACCTTCTTTTGAGAAGTTTAGATTTATAAAGTCAATCTGGTCTTGTCTTGAGTATCCTTCTACCAAATCTCCCACCTGTGCGGACTTTGAATAAGTACCACTTTCTGTTTTTCTTTCTGGGATATTTTCAATAGTAAAACGCTTAGCATCTTTATCATTCGCTAGGATTGAAACCTTATCACCCTTTTGGATTTTAAGTTCTGGTATATCGTTTTTTGCAACAAAATCTGCTGGGTATGAAGAAGACTTTAGACCACTTTGTCTGTAAATCTGCCCCAAATCCTTATCATTTAGTGCGTAAACTCTGAGGATGTCTGGGACTTTTGCCCCAGTTGCTGTGTTGTGCTGTGCCTTC
>CAYXWK010000090.1:0-2813 GCA_964468785.1 Candidatus Woesearchaeota archaeon | reverse complement strand
AGTGGAAGGACTTCTCAAATCCCTTAAACAAATTGACGAAATTGTTAATTTCATAAAGAAAAGCAAAAACGCTGCAGAAGCAAACGAAGGATTAATTGCAAAATTCAAATTTACCGAAAGACAGGCAAAAGCGATTCTCGAAACTCGTCTTCAACAACTGACTTCTCTCGAAACAGGAAAACTGAAAGATGAAGAAACAAAATTAAAAGACACGATTGTCTCTCTTCAAAAAATTCTCGGTTCCGAAAAAGAAGTATTATTGGTAATAAAGAGAGAAACAAATGACCTAAAGAAAAATTATGGCGACGAAAGAAGAACGAAAATATTAAAAAAAATTGAAGAGCTGTCTGAAAAAGATTTAGTTGAGAAAAAAGATGTAGTAGTTATGGTTACAAATGCCCAATACATTAAGAGAGTTGATTTGGCAACTTATCGCGAACAGAGAAGAGGAGGAGCAGGAGTAACCGGCGCGGCGTTGAAGGAGGAAGATTTTGTAAAGCATTTCCTTGTTTGTTCAACTCATGATTATCTTTTATTCTTTACATCAAGAGGAAGAGTGTTCTGGCTCAAAGCAAGTGAAGTCCCAGAAGGAACTCGTCAAAGCAAAGGTCGCGCTCTTGCAAATGTGTTTTCTCTTCGCGACGAGGAAGTTGTAAACGTCAGAAATGTTAAAAACTTCGACAACGGATATTTGCTTTTCGCGACAAAACTCGGAATAGTAAAAAAGCTTCCTTTAAAAGACTTGGCGAAACCTCGAGCGACCGGAGTTCGCGTGATGAATCTCCCAGCAGACGGCTCGGATTCTATAATAACAGTTCAACCTGTTCAGGATAAGCAGGAAGTTTTAATGATAATGAAAAAAGGAAACGCTGTTCGGTTTGATTCTGACGACGTTCGCGCAATGGGTCGCGCAAGTTACGGAGTTAAAGGCGTAGAATTAAATTCAGGCGACGAAGTAGTTTCTGTCGAAGCGATTCCGGTAAACGGAAAAATAACAATTTTAACAATTTCCCAAAAAGGTCTTGGAAAACGTTCAGAACTGGAAGAATACAGAAAAACTGCGCGCGGAAGCAAAGGAGTAATTAATCTGAAAATATCTGACAAAACAGGGCCGGTAGTCGGTTCAATTTCAGTTGACGACAAAGACTCAGCAATTGTCACAACGACGAAAGGAATGATTATAAGAATAACTATGAAAGATTTGAGAGTGATGGGGCGCGCAACCCAGGGAGTTCACATTGTTCGACTGAAAGACGCAGACAAAGTCGCAAACATTGTAAAAGTTCCTCGAGAAGAAGAAGTTCTCGGCGAAGGGTCCCAAAAAAAGTTATGATGAAATTTTCAAATAAGCCACTGATAGGGATTTTATCAGCCTGTTGTTTTCTAAGTTGCAAGCCCGACATAAAGATGAAAAGGCCTGAAGAAAGTTCAAGATTAAATTTAAATGAAAATTCATACAGCTATCAGGAAATCTTCGGTTGCGTTCTCGACAAAAAAGTTTCAACAGGAAGACAGGGTACTGACATTCAGTTTTACTTTAACAAGAACCTTTCCTCACAACGAATCTCTAAACCACGAGAGCTTCCGGACTGCTACACTTTAGTAATACAACCGGACGATTCTCCGCATCCCCTCTATATTGAAGGAGACGGAGAAGATTATCGGTGTCTTTTCCAAAAAGCAGAAATCGGAGATTGGATTCGAATAAACTACTATGACTTAACTGAAATAAAAAGATCTTCCCAAGACGGGAGAGTAATTCAAAGAACTTCAAAGAAAAGAGTTTACACTAACTTAGAAAAAATTCAATAGCTGAAAACATAACGACTTCTCTGCTGAAATCTCGGCGCATAGGAATTTCCGAAATAATTTTTTTCTGCAGAATCGCCATAGTAATTTCGTGCGAAAACAGAACTCGTTTTAGTTCTCGTAATAACTATTTTTTCCTGATATCTTCCATCGCTCAAAAATCCGCTTGTTTTAACGCGAGAATATTTCGCCTCTACAAATTGCGTTTGTCTTCCGATATTTCCCCCGTAATAAAATCCATAATTCTCTGGCAAATAACTACTGCTGAAAACCTGACTCGCCGAAACAACTGCAGAAAAAACGCCGAAAAAAATCATCGCGCCAAAAAACACTAGCATAAAATTTTTCATACAAAAATTAAGCCGAGGAAATATATAAATTTTACCCTTTCAAAATCTCCAGTTAAAAGTTTGCGTCGAAGGATTAATTTCAGGTTTATAGTAATCTTCTTGCTTTCCAAAAGTGCCGTATGTCTTTTTACTTCCAAAACTTGTTTTCGAATCGTCTGTTTTACAATCAGAGCAGAAAGCTTCCTTTGAACTTTTTCCGGATGTGACAACATATCTTTCGTTCGCCGATTTTACTATAAATCTAGCCACCCGTCTTTTTGTTATTTCATCATCCTTGCATCCGAAACAACCACACAAACCGCGACAATCCGAACGCACAGAGTAAATTCTGTAATGAGGCATTCCATAGAAATCATCAACATATCTGTATTCTTGAGAAAAGAACTCTCCGTCAAATCCATAAACTAATCTTGTTCCGTGAGAATTGTGCGGATAATAATTATGATATGCGAACGCACTTTGCAAAGTCAAAACTACAAAAATTCCTGCAAAAATTCCAAGTAATAATGACTTATTCATGAAAATTCCAATCTCGTTCACTATTTAAGGTTTACTAAGCAAAATTTTTTAAACTAAGAAAACAAGGATTTCTAAGCCCTAATCGTATAGTGGTTAGTACACATCCCTGTCGCGGATGAGACCCGAGTTCGATTC
>CAYXWK010000089.1:0-2838 GCA_964468785.1 Candidatus Woesearchaeota archaeon | reverse complement strand
AGATTCGGGTTCGATTCCCGATGAGTCCACTTAGTTAGGAATCGAACAGTTCGATTCACTTCAATTCGCAAGAATTGGAGTTACCGCGGAACGAAGTTCTGCGAGTACCGATGAGTCCACTTCATCTGTCGAGCAACGCGAGACAGATTGGACGAGGCGGTGCCAAGATTTCGCAGAATCTTCAGACCGATGAGTCCACCTTTGTTTTCTAGAAAAGTTTAAAACAATTTTTTACTTATCTTCTTAATGAATAAGTTACTATTAATTATCTTTGCGGTTTTTCTACTTCCGCTAATTTCAGCAGAAGATTGTTATGTTTATGATGATTTCTCCTTAACGGGCTTGAATTTATCAAAGTGGTCAGAGAACCCAAATAACTCTTTATCTCTAGAATTTCTGGACAAGCACTTTATCGATAATGGAGTTTATCATGCAGAACAATTAACTGCACGAGAGGGAGCTGTAACTTTAAAATTTAATAGAAAATTTTCTAGCGGAGATATCATTAATTATGAATTAAATTATCTCGGAGGAGAAGGAAATCGCGGGCATCTAATAGAACTTGACAATGCAGGATGGTCTGCTTTTTTTGTTCTTGGGGTTTGGAATGCAGATGGCATTCCCGCAGGCAACGAATTAGGCAAATTTTATATTCAATTAGAATTTATACGAGACAACTTAATTATTACGGTAGAAAAACCAAACGGTGAAGAGATAACTTTCGAAAAAGCAATTGAAGACAAAAAATACGAAGTTGGTTTAGTTACCAGAACAGGGCACAACGGCCTAATTAGCCTTGATTATGATAACGTAAGAATTTGTGAAGGTTTGTCTTTGTCAAGCGAACAATTTACTTCAGAAGACGAAATTAAACCAAGTCAGACTGAAGATATATTCGAACAGGCCGCCCCAGAAAGTGAATCTAAACTAAACAATTCTGAAACAAAAAATCTCGCAGAAAACAAATCTATAAAAGGAGAAATAAAACCAATTACTAATAATTTGCCAAAGCAAGTTCAAAATAGAGATAGCCATGGTTCTTTAATCTTTATCGTAATCTTGCTATCATTTGTTCTTTCCATTTATTACGCGAAGAAACATTATGAAAAGAAGAAAGAACAAATGATAGAAGAAGAAAGAGCGAAGAGAATTAGAGAAGAAGAAAAGCAAAAAGAAGAGAAGCTCAAGAAAGAAAATAAAAGGCTTGAAGAGGAGATAATAGGAAATGAAGAGATGCTGAGACACGATGCAAGGTTAGCTAATATAGCATTGAGGGCAGACCAAGAGGAATTAATAAGAAGAAGAAATAAAGCAAAAGCCGAAATAAAGTCGGAAAGACTAAGAAGAGAGGAGTATGAAAAAATAAAAAAAGGTTTACAAGAACAACAATTAAAATTGCAAGAATTGACGAAGTTAAAATTTGAAAAATCTCAAAGAGCTAAGGGATTGGAACTATTTGAAGGAAAATGGGTAAAAAAAGAAGAAATTCCCAAACTTAAAGAAATAAAAATTGGGCTTCAAAATAATTTCGCAGACTATTCTCCTTACGAATTTGAAAAATTTATTGAGCAACTTTTTACTGCAATAGGCTATAAGACGATTGTCACGAGAAAATCGAGGGATTATGGAGTGGATGTCATAGCAGAAAAAGGAAGCGATAAAATTGCTATTCAGGTAAAGAGATATCGAACAGGAAGTCCGGTAGGAAATAGGGAAGTTCAAATGCTTTTGGGCGCGATGCAGAAAAAAGATGTGCGAGCAAATCATAGCCTGATAATCACCACCTCTCATTTTACAGTTCAAGCGCGAGAGCAGGCTGATGAGTGTGCAATAGAACTGTGGGACAAAAACGAGTTGCATAAAATGGTAAAAAAGTATCTGATGAATTTAGATTAAATTATCAAATTTCTATCGATTGGAACTCCCCTCTAAAATTTAAAATATTTTTGACATTCTAAACAGAAAGTTTTTATTGCTTCAATCCTATCAGTTCCCTCCAAATCTATGATGTTTTCTTTAACTTTTATCAGCGTTTTCCCCTTGCGTACAAAATTTTTACCTAAGTGCATATGCATCTTTCCATGAGCCTCATCCAATCCGATGATTGTCCACTTGCCGTATCCCGGGAGGTTTAGAAAAAAGTAAATTTTTATTTTATTTTTTCTAACGCTGTAAGAAAACCAATAATCTCCTATACAGATCTCTTTTTTCATAACCTGCTCGGGCAACTGTCGCCAATTCCAAAATCTGCCGAGTATTCTGTTCACCTCTTCGGAAAAGTTTACTTTCTCCATAGGACTGCAGATCTTTTATGAAATATAAACTTTTCTTTTAATTTATATAAACTCCTCGTCGTAACATCTCTAAAATCTCCCCGCAACATTTATATACCTCACCCATCTAAAAAACTAATTCCACTTCGGAGGAAAAAATCGTAAACAAAAATAACATCACAAATCATACTCATTTTACAATGAGAAGTGGCGATTTGTCGACGACAATTTGTCACGCAGAGTTATATTCAATGACGCAAGCAGGAAGGCAAGACATTAGCGTTAGTCATAGACTAAGCTAAGTCAGAAGATTCTTTGTCCTTCAATTTGATTGAAGGTAGAAATTTAATTTCTAATACTTACACTGTTAGATGGATAGCTTGGCTTGAATTGCGATGAAAGACGTGGCAAGCTGCGATAAGCTCAGGGTAGGCGCATGCAGCCTTTGAACCTGAGATTTCTGAATGCGATCATACGTGCTTCTTATGAAGAATATCGAGAGATAAGCACACGCCGGGAATTGAAACATCTTAGTACCGGCAGGAAAAGAAACCAATTGGGATTC
>CAYXWK010000088.1:0-2867 GCA_964468785.1 Candidatus Woesearchaeota archaeon | reverse complement strand
TCTCGCAGGAGCAATCTCAATAAAGGGTCCATCGATTTCCCAAACACCTTACTTGGATTTCACAACACAAAAGTTTATTTTATCTGAAATAGAATTAAATGACAACGAAAAAACAACAATAACCATTCTCGAACTAATTTACTTGAAAGCAGAAACAAATACAGATTTATACTTGCTCGAAATTCGAGAACAAAGAAACGAACTGGACGAAAATCAGAAGAGGAAACTCATATTGCTAAGAGAAATATCATCCGAATTTGAAAATATTTTAGAGAAAGAACTAACAAACCATCCGGAGCTCTCCAAAGAAGAAATATGCGTAGCAGTATTTTCAAAAACGATATCAGAAACCGGGCTTAAGTCATTCGCGGGAAAAATCTCCTCTGGAAAAATTCAAGAAATAACTGGAGAAATAATTCTAAACAGAAAAATGAGTTTCGTCAGTCTGAATACTCCGCAAAATTATCATTACATCGGAGACTGCAAGGAATTAACAATAACGCCAAATAGAGGAGACAACATAAAATGAACAAGAAAGCGCAGATACACCTATTCGTATTACTCACCACAATAATTTTTCTTTTCATTTCATCAATCTTCATCATGATTTCTTTCAATGGTGACCTAAATTTTCAAAGCGAGAAAATTTCATATATCTCAAAGGAAGCTGAACTACGAAAAAGTTTTGTCGAAACGAAAACAAAAACATTCGCTCAACAGGCAATAGAAAACTGCGGAAGCTGTTCCGCCGATGAAATAAAAGAAAAAGTAATTGAATATTCAGCAAACTCCGAAAATCTTTTCAGATATGAGGGAGCAGGAAATCTCTATGGAAAAATCAGGAGCAGAGATTTTGAAGTTACTCGGGACAAAGAAAACGCAATAATTTCAATAAAGGAAATATTCGTTCAATCAAAAAAAGAAAACTTCTCCGTAACAAAAAACTTCAACATTTGTCTGAATTTAAATCTTACAGAAAAATCAATCACCGAATGTTAGTCAAAACATTTATAAAACTCTTAAGCTTAAAGTTTAGATAACATGAAAAATAAAAGAGGACAAGACCTTTCAATAGGAACGCTAATTCTGATAGTTCTCGGAGTAATTGTACTCGTTCTCCTTATACTCGGATTCAGCATTGGTTGGTCCAATCTCTGGGAAAAAATAAACATTTTCGGAGCATCAAGTTCGTTAGGGGATGTCGTGACTGCTTGTAATCTCGCAGTAAATTCACAAAACACTTTCGATTACTGCCAAAACTTCAGACAGGTAAGAGTCGATGGTAAGACACAATACGTCAATTGTGAAGATGGGAGGATAAAAGAACAACTTAATTCTCCATTAAGTTGCGGAAATGAAACACAAGTGAACAATCTGATAATTGCAAAATGTGCAACCCTGAACTCAACAATGCGGGACGATGGCATAATCACGATAAACAATGAAAATTACAACAAGTCTTGCACAAAAATATAATGAACCGCAAAGCTCTTGAACTCGCAATTTCCACCTTAGTAATTATCGTCATAGGAATATTCGTTCTCATCGGACTTCTTTACGCAGTCACAGGAGGATTTAAAAATTTCAAATCGTCTTCGGAACCTTTTCTCGAAACAACGCAAAGTTCGACAATAAAACAAGCTTGTTCTCTTGCCTGTCAAAATCAGGATAGATTTGCTTTCTGTTGCAACGAATACGACTTGCAAAATCAAAAAGTTTCTTGCTCCGATTCCCGTCTTGAAATAAACTGCGAACTAAACTGCGAAAACTTTTCTTGTAAATAATGGACAGAGGACAAAATTCTAAGAGAAAAAGCAAAAATGACAAAAGAGCCAAAAGAAGATACAAGATATATAAAAAAGGCGGAGCACAAAGAAGTTCGAACATAACTATCAAAAATAAAAATGACTAAGAATTACCAAGACCTTCTTCGAGTAGCTCAATAGTATAAATCAAAATCAACGGTCCGATAATAAACCCGAATATTCCGAAAACAGCAACTCCTCCAAGTATTCCGAGCAACATCAAAAGAGGATTCAGCTTAGATTTCTTTCCGAGAAGCTTACTTCTGAAAACCAAATCAACCGCGAGAGTCAGTATCAAACCCGTAATCAAAACGATAGTAAAAGAAAGATATTTCCCTATAACTAAATAGTAAATTGCGAGTGGAGCCCACACAAAGGCAGGACCGATTCCGGGAATGAATGCTGCAATAAAAACAACAGATGCGAGAAGAAGATAAAAACGGGTTCCTGCAAAATAGAATCCTGCAACCGCTATGAAAAACTCCATAAAAGCAATGAGCAAAGTCCCATAAACAAGAACATTAGTCTTCTTGGAAATTTCCTCTGAAATCTCCGCACGATTTTCAAAAGGGATAAAGTTCTTCAGTTTATCTGCCAAAAAGTCCCAATTCAAAAGAATGTAAAACATTCCAAACAAGGTTATCAAAACACTCAACAACAAATACGGGATGTAAACTGCAAAATCCTTAAACGCAACAGAAACCGTTCCAAGAACTTTTTCTGCAATATATCCTAAATCAACACCAAACCTCTGAAAAAGCGGTGATGACGAAGAGCTGTTGATAAACTCGCTAACAGCACCTGAAGAAAAATAAATATAAATCTGTTGTGTAACTCCGCCCGCTACAAGTATAAATGGAATTATTATGATGAAAACTATCAAAACAATAGAAATAATTGCTGCAAATACTCCCCCCATTTTTTTCTCCAACTTAGAATAAACAGGTCTCACCAGATATGCAAGAATGAAAGCAGAAATCAGAGAAATAATATATGGCTTCAAAATCTTATACGAAAGAAAAACCATTCCGAAAACAAATACCCAAAAAAAGTATTTCTTGA
>CAYXWK010000087.1:0-2869 GCA_964468785.1 Candidatus Woesearchaeota archaeon | reverse complement strand
CACCATTATCTCGTCCCCGGTTTTTAAATTTCCATCATACAAAATTGCTTCAATATTTTCAGAGTTTTTTTCTTTTTTTACTTCGAGAATTATTCCTTTTGCTTCTTCGTTTATTTTTAATTTTTCTTTCAGATACTTTTGGGATAGTCCGCAAAGAACAAAAAGTAGCTCAGATATTCCTTCTTTTGTTCTTGCGGAACACGGGACGAGTGCAATTTTTTTTGTGAAGTCAGTCACATCGTAGTATAAATCGGATTCAAATCCGTGTGAAGAGAGAGCTCCCTGAAAAGTTAGTAGCGCTTCCTGAAATTCTTGTGAGGCGTTAAGAGATTGAGATTCTATTGATTCTCTGAGAGTTTTTTCTTTTTGGTTTCTCCAACCTGAAATTGTGTCTAGTTTATTTAGGGCAATTAGGAAAGGGGTTTTGTATTGTCTCAAAATCTGCAAAACTTCGGCAGTTTGGGGTTTTATTCCTTCTTTTATGTTTATGACTAAAATTGCCAAATCTGCTAATGAGCCTCCACGTTTTCTTAAATTTGTAAATGCTGCGTGTCCCGGAGTATCTATGAAAAGATATCCCGGAATTTCGAGAGAAATTCCGTGTTTTTTTAATAGAGGGCAACAGGAGTGAACCTGATTTAATGGAAATTTTGTGAAAGATATTTTTTGAGTTATTCCTCCGGCTTCGTCTTCCTGAATACAGCTTCCTCTAAAACAATCCAATATTGAGGTTTTTCCGTGGTCTACATGACCTACTACCGTCACAATTGGTTGGCGTATTTTTTGTTGGTTCATGTATTCTCAATAATAATTTTGTTTTTAAAGATTGGGTTTGTTGATAGATTATGCCGAGATTACTTGAGGGTTCGGAACTTGAAGATGCCGTGAGGTGGATGGGTGAAGCGGTGGCTATTTCTTTAGATTCTCCGTGCAAGAGGGATAAGAGAGGAGTGGTAATTGTTGATGATGGAAAAATAATTGGGGTTGGAGTGAATGCGCCTCCTGAAGGATACGAATGTCGCCCTGAGAATTGTGAGCCAACTTGTAAAGGTTATGCAGTTCATGCGGAAATGAATGCAATAAGGGATGCGGTATCGGATGCAGTTTATGGAAGCATATTCAGTTTTAATGATGCGGTAGTTTATCACGCGCGTTCTGAAAATGGTGTTTTGGTTGATTCAAGAAAACCTCGGTGTCTTGATTGCGCAAAAAATGTTCTTCTTTTTGAGTTTGGTGGATTTGTTCTTAAACATTCTGAAGGATACACTTTATATTCTGCCAAAGAACTTTATGAGGTCAGTCTGAAACATCAGAAAGAAGTAGAGAGAAAATAATTATATGTTTGTAAAATAATAATACTTATTAAGTAAATGTTTTTTGTTCTCTTATGGATTCTTCGAGCAGAGATTTGGATTATCATGGAGTTGTTCGGAAAGTTGAAGGGCGCGATGTTTTGATTCTTGATGAAGCGAGATATTTGTATTTTAGAGATGATTTAGTCGAAGTAAGTAAATTACCTGTGAGGGAGGAATGGATAAAAGGCAATTATACCGGTTTGGAACCAGGAAGAGTCAGAATTCCTGAAAGGAAAATGGAACAAATTTATGAAGCAATAATTTCCGCAAGAGAGAAACGCCAAAAGAAGGCGGGTTAAATCATCTCTTCTTCTATTTCATCTGCAGGGTGTTTTGTTTCTTTGAGGTTTTCTGAAGGAGAGTGCTCCTCTTTTTGTCCGGAAGTTTCGTCTTCAATTATTAAATCTTTTTCATTGATTGAATTTATAGCCTGTTTGAACAAACTAAATTTTTCAGCAGGAATTCTTGTTCCTGCTTTTGTAAAGCCGGTGTAGCGCTCTCCTTTCACAAACTCTCTTATTGTCACTCCTCTTTTGCCGCCGAAATCATCGATGCGGATTATAATGTCAGTGTCTGAATTCTTTTGAATTCGGTCTATATCTTTTTCCATTTTCTGTTTAAGGTCAAGTTCTATATAAATGTTCTCGTAACTGGAAGGTATACTAGTGAAAAGTTGCGTTTTAATCTTCGGTTTGCAAAGATATTTATACAGAAGTATTTTTTATTTTTTATGGACATTAGGAAAAAGTTATTAACTCCGGTCGTTGCAGGTTTGACTTACTTAGCAGGATGCTCGACTCCTCAAATAGTTAAAAATTTTTGTCTTCCTATAATAGATTAATCTTCAAATTTTAACTCCTGACAAACCTTTTTCATGAAATTATTGATACTCTTTGAAAAAATATTAAAACTTTGATTTGCTTGTTGCTTAATGAAAAAGAGAAAAGTTGCTGTTGTGACTGGTGGTTCGAGAGGAATTGGTTTTGAGATTGTGCGTAAGCTTATTGACTTAAATTGGAATGTTGCGATTTGTTCGCGGACGAAGAAGGAGCTCAATGACGCAGTCAGGAAATTTGGGGAAAATTGTTTCGGGGTTGTTTGCGATGTTTCTGATTTTTCCGAAGTTAGGAGATTCTCAAAGTTAGTTGAGAAGAAATTTGGAGAAGTTGATGTTTTGATAAATAATGCCGGCGTGATTGTTTGGAAAGATTTTTCTGAACAGAGTAGCGAAGAAATTTCTAAGCAGGTCGAGGTTAATTTAACTGGTTTGATGTTTGTTACTTTGAATTTTTTACGATTTATTTCAAAAAATGGAATGATTGTTAATGTTTCAAGCATGGCTGGAAAACGTGCGCACCCAGGTATGACTCCGTATTGTGCAACGAAGTTTGGTGTGAGAGGTTTTACTCAATCGTTGGCTTTGGAGAGAAAAGATTTGAAAGTTTATTCGGTTAATCCGAGCACAACTGCCACCGAGATGACTGATTTTGAAGGAGTTCCTGCTGAAAAAGTTG
>CAYXWK010000086.1:0-2874 GCA_964468785.1 Candidatus Woesearchaeota archaeon | reverse complement strand
ATCCAAACTGGCATTCTTCAACTATCACGCTACTGTTACTTTCAACACACTGAGAATTAATTTCTCCATTTTGGCAAGTATAAGAAGTTTGAATTCTATGGACGTTCCCTCCCTGACAAAACGGTTCACCAACAATTTTTGGCGAAGGACAATCGCTATTAGCCAAACATGAAGATATTACAAAACTTGCGCACTCTCTAAGCATATCTCTTGCCGCAGGAGTCCAATAATTTGAACGAATAATTCCGTAAAAACATAATTTGGAGTTTTGAGTTCTACCATTCAGCATTTGGTCGCCAACTCTCGCATAAGAGATAACATCTCCAAAATTATATCCTGAAGAGGTTTGTTGTGTCAACGCAACCGTCTGCATAGAAGGTGCTCGATTGTTCATAGATAGATAATAATAAGACAACGCAGTTCCGGGCGTTCCGGTAGTTGCCTGAGTATAAACTTGAACTTCTTCTTGCCCAAAAGTAAAAACTCTCAGAGGAGTATTGGAAGAAAGTTGGCTCGCTCCGTCTCCATCAGTCAATCCCCAAAAATTAGTGTGATAATAATTTGAAACGATTGTCGGAAAATCATTAACAGGGATTAAATTAGTATTTGTGAAAACCTCATCGCCGACAAAAATCATCCCGTAATTGTTCCAATTCACAGGCAGTTGATTTTCCTGTATAAGTTCAACGCTAAGTCCTGCATTTTCAAAAGTAGAAATTACATTGTTGTCTATTTTGAAAGATTTCTTGTAAATGTATGCTACATCAGCAGCCGACGCAAGCACCATGGACGAAACAAAAAAAACCAACAGTGATACTACAAACACACCTCTTCTCATTTTATCAAAAACTCTCAAAAATATTTAAATCCATCTTACTACTTTTTTCAAGTACATAATCAAACTCGCTAACACACAACTTCAATTTCCCTCGCAGCAAAATTATCTGCAGGGTTACTATCGAAAAATCCGTCTATTTTTGCTTCAACAAAAAGCGTATAAATTCCCGCACCAAGAGAAAAGTTAACAGTTCGAGTCCTTAAATTACTTCCACCTATTGCTTGATTAACAATAGGATTATGGTCAAAGTCTATTTCTTCCCCAATTCCACCGACTAAACTAACATTCTCAACAAAATCTCCAACATTTCTTACAGTAACAGAAATTCTATAACTCTCACCACACATAAATGTTTCTCCTTGAAGTATGTCTGTTCCGTCAGTCTTCTCAAGTCTTATTCTATCGACAGAACCTGAAAAGTTTACCAGAGCGACATCGTGAACCATATCATTCTCTTCTTCCTCAATTACACAAATAGACGAACATCCATCACCATTTTCTAAATTTCCATCATCACACTGCTCTCCTTGTTCCAATTCTCCATTCCCGCAAACTGGAGACGGTGGCTGGGCAAGACATTGTCCATTTGAACAGCCCGAAGAACAAATCTGAACCAACTGAGTTTGAGTGGATGGAACGCAACCATATGGTTGACATGTATAACTGGTCAAATTTCTCTGGACATTTCCATTCTGACAGAAGTTCTGTGAAAATTCGCTAACTGGACAGTCATTATCGACAAAACAAATTGGAGGTTCAGCTTGCGCCCCAAGAAGAAAATTAACACAATCTCTGAATAATTCTTTAGCGACCGGAGTCCAGTGTGAGCTTTCAACAATCCCAAAAAAACAAACTCTTCTCACTCCATCATAATAAGAGACAACATCTCCATAATTGCTCCCTGAACTGGCAGTAACAGTACTAACAATAGATTCAAAGCCCGGCGTTTTATGTTTATTTTTCATATAATAGTATGGAATTGCTACCTTGCCCCTAACTGGTTGTTCAGCATAAATCTGAACAAGGCTATTTCCAACAGAAACCTTTGGATTATTCGAAGCCATCTTTCCTATTCCTCCATTCTGAGTCATCCCAAAATCCTTACCATGATATGAATTTGCCACAAGAGTGTTCTTGTTCTCTATCGGAATTTTCCGATAATCTTTGAACTTTTCATTTCCGACCAAAATCATTTCATATCCTGCAATATTCATAGGAACTGAATTAACGTGAACAACAGAAACATCGTGCCCCATCTCGTGCAATGTATCGATAAAACCTTGGTTTATCTTAGCACTTTTTTCGTAGATGTACATAACATTCGCCGCAGAAGAAAAAGCCGACAAAAGAATCAGAGAGAGAAAAACAGAAACAAGCATAACGCCCAACTTCATGCACAGAAAAATTCATTTCCTTTTATAAATTTTTATAACTATTTTTTTAGGACTACACTATTTCAAATAAGAATATTTATCCTTCAATTCATAAAGATTTTCTCTCACACATAAATAAACTTTTTCGTTGTCAGGAACATCGTTTTCATTAAGATTATTCTGCATACACTCATTAAGTCTATAATCTATTTCTTCAAAAAGACCATCTTCTAGAACTTTGTCAACATCCAGTTCCTCTTTGTTTAATTTTTTAGAGTTCAGTTCCGCTATACATGCCTGCACACAACTTCCCACCAATATCGGTATCTCTTCGCCGTTATAATTTCTTAATTCAGTAGGACACTCGTACTGACAAACAATTCCTTCATAAACTGCTTTTTTGTATCCTTCAATATCTCCACCTGCCGATGCCGGCGCGCTTCCATAAAGAAAAAAAATTCCTAAAAAGACAACAGCAAGAAAAATTACTGTCCCGATATAAATTTTCTTTTTTGAAATCTTTATCATTTCTTCCATACAAATCCATCTTTTCAGCTCTTTTAAAATTTACTAAAAACATTCACGCAACAAAGTAGTGAACGGAAATTTTATAATGCCTAATGCAGAAGTCTTTCCATGCCTCTATAGCTCAGTCGGTTAGAG
>CAYXWK010000085.1:0-2929 GCA_964468785.1 Candidatus Woesearchaeota archaeon | reverse complement strand
ACCGAACGAACTTCTTTATTAGCAATCAAAAAATTATATCTCCCTCCCACATCTAAATCTTCTAATCTTTTAACACGTTCGTCAGTTCTAAAGTCAGACAAATCTCCAACCATAAAAAGCTTATAACCAACGACCATACACCTCAAAATTTCTCTCCATTTATATAATTTCCTCTTCTCAACTAAACTCTTTCGTTCAGTTAAATCAAAGTGCTGCAAGCTGACTATCAATCACTTGTTTGAAGTTTGCAAAAGGAACAGCCCCCTCAAGCTTTACTCCATTAACGAAGAAAGTAGGCGTACCAAGAGAAGAACCTCCCTCATGAACATCATTTATAACTTCTTCCGCATATTTTCCTGAATCAAGACAGCTGTCAATATTATATCCAAGTTCTCCAGACCACACTTTCAGATTAGCTAGAGTTATTTGTGACTGTCTGGCAAATAGGACATCGTGATATTCAAAATAGGCTACATTTCCTCCTTGTTCCCTCACACATTCAGCAGCCTCAGCAGCCTTACAAGCTACCGGATGCAACTGCTGACTCATATAAGGATTACAATTAGTGTCGAGAGGATAATCTCTGTAAACAAGTCTCACCAGTCCGGTGTCAATGTATTCTCTCTTCAAACTTGGAAGAGTTTCACTCCAGAATCTTTGACAGAACGGACACTGATAATCTGAAAATTCAATTATAGTTATCGGTGCATTAACATTCCCAAGAAAAGCATCGTCATCTGGATTAATCTGTCCGGGCGTGACGCTTCCTCCTCCAGAATCTCCTACAAAATCTCCTCCTCCAGTTACAGAAAGAGGAATCACTCCACTGACCAAAAATTCTCCATCAAGAGTCGTATAGACTGGAATTTCTTCACCCTGGAAATTAACGACTACTTTGTACAATTCGCCCTCTTTTTCTGACGAAATTAAAAACGCAGTTCCCTGTCCTTGAGAATTTATGAAATTAACGAGATTGTTTCCGGCTTGCTGTGCGCCAACACCTCCGGAACCTCCATATACTATTGCTACCACCAATGCTATAGCAAAAGCGAACGTAACAATTATCCATGGATTTTCTCTGACCTTTCCAAAATATTTACCGACAGGAATTTCTATAACATCGCTCTTGTGGGAAATGGGTTTAATCTTACTATGTTCAGAAGCATTTTCTTCCATCTGTAATCGTAATAAGAATACTTTAAAAAACTTTTGTTAACTTCCACGAAGAAAATAAGCAATTCTTTCTTCTTTGCTCATTCTGTCGGATTCGAATTTTTGCTCTGATGAAGAAAAATTAAATTCCAGTTGCTCATATAAAACCCTGTTTTTCGCAGGCTCCTCTTCAAATAATTTTTTGTATTTCTCTAAATATTTCCTCGCTTCTCTTGTAACTGCTCTAATTGCTCTGTCCAAATCTATATCTCGCAAATTTTTAGACTTCATAGAAACATTCGTCCGGACGCCCTTTCTTATTCCACGGACTTTCAGAAAAGTCAATAGCTCAACTTTTTCGTTGAAAGTTCCATTTGAAACACACAATTCTTCCAATCTCCCGAGTTTTCCGAATAGCCGAAGATAATCGAAACAGGAATATTTTTTTGGAACGTACACTCTTAAACAAGTTAATTGTATTATTAACTTTTACTAAATGAGTTTATCTCCAGATATAAGAAGTTTTAATAATCTTTAAGCCGTCTGAAAAAAATGTCTTACAATATAATTATTGGTCGCGATGAATCTGACAAAAAGAAATTTGGTGACAGAGGGCTGATTTTTCTTGGAAAAGGTTATGTAAAAATGGGAAATTACACTTCGCTTTCAAACAGACTTCTTATGGATATAGCCCGCACTCATGTAATACTCGTTGCAGGAAAAAGAGGCTCAGGAAAATCCTACTCTCTCGGAACAATCGCCGAAGAGTTATCTTGCCTCGAAGGCGAAGCAAAAAATAATGTCGCATCACTTATCTTCGATACAATGGGAATTTTCTGGACAATGAAGTTCAAAAATGAAAAAGAAAAATCTCTTCTTGACTCGTGGCAATTAGAAACAAAAAATCTTCCTGTGAAAGTTTTTGTCCCCTTTGGAAAGGAAAAAGAATATTCTGAAAAATCAATCCCGTTCGACGAAACTTTCGCCCTCAAGCCCTCTGAGCTGAACGCAGAAGATTGGATAACTTTGTTCAATCTAGACCTAACTTCCCTTAACGGCGTTCTTCTTGAGAGAGTAATCTCTAAATTAAAAGAATCAAAGCCGATTTACTCTCTTGAAGATATAAAAAACGAAATAGAGCGAGACACGAGAGCAAGCAAAGAAGTGAAAGAAATAGTTTACTCCCTATTTTCTGCCGCAGAAAGTTGGGGAATTTTTTCAAAAGACGAAAGCGGAACAGAAATAACTGATTTAATAACCCCAGGAACGACAACTGTTCTAGACATTTCTGTTTACAGTTCAGTCGGCGCATTCAACGTTCGCGCCCTCGTAATCTCGCTTATTTCTAGAAAGCTTTTCAACTTGCGAATGAATGCAAGAAAAAAAGAAGAATTAGAATCTTTACGGCACGGCTCTGAATACTTGTCTTATAGTTCTGAAAAACAAGAACCGCTAATCTGGATTTTTATAGATGAGGCACACGAATTTCTTCCGCGCGAGGGAAAAACTCCTGCAACCGACGCCCTTGTTCAGCTCCTTAGAGAAGGTCGTCAGCCCGGAATCTCTCTTGTTCTCGCAACACAACAACCCGGGCAAATTCATAAAGATGTTATGACTCAATCCGATATAGTTATAGCTCACAGAATAACTGCCAAGCCAGATATAGATGCGCTAAACGAAATAATGCAGACATATCTCCTGAAAAACATTCAGCAACAGATTAATGAACTGCCTTCATTAAAGGGTTCAGCCATAGTTCTCGACGATAATTCAGAAA
>CAYXWK010000084.1:0-2943 GCA_964468785.1 Candidatus Woesearchaeota archaeon | reverse complement strand
ATCGCCTCTCTCGTTAACCTGAACCATTATGAAGTCTATTCTCTCTGAAATATTGAAAAGTTCGCGAAAATCCTTTTCTGGCATATAGATTATTCTGTCATCCGGAGGATTTCCTGCAGTTTCTAAAATTCCTACTACTCTGAATTCCACCCCATTGATTTCTATTTTATCCCTTAGAGATACTGCGCTCCCGACGAAATTATTGTGTTTATACTGAGAACCTACTACAATATTTTTCGAATCTGAATTGTCTAATAACCGCCCATCTTCTATTTTAAGAGTTGAGAAAGATAACTCCGGGTCGCTTAATTCCATACCTGCAATCTGGACAAATCTTATTTCATTTCGGTATTCTATTCTTGCATTTCCTATTACCCAAAAAGAAACTGCTTTTACTCCCTGCACTTTTTCTATGGCGTCTACATCTTTCTGAGTTAATTGTGCTCCGACACTACTTGAGCCGGGAGGTCCGAATTGACCGCGTGGTTGAACAAAAAATTTGTCGGCGCCAAGACTCTCAAATTGTTCTTCAATTGACGCGCTTAGACCGAGCGAGACGCTTACAAGAACGAATATAGTTGCTATTGAAATAGTTATTCCGACTAAAGTGAGAAATGCTCTAAGCTTCCTCTTTCTTATGTTCTTCAGAGCCATATTGAAAAAATCGGAAATCATTTTCTTAAAGCCTCAACCGGATTTAGTCTTGAAGCCTGGAGTGCCGGAACAATTCCTGACAAGACTCCGATGAAAAGGGAAAAGGCGACTGAACCCGCTAAGAGCGGAAGAGATAGAGAAACAGTTATTATTGTCTCCCCAAGCGCCGAATTTGCTATTGCTGAAATTCCGAACGCCAGAGTCAAACCGATAAACGCTCCGATGACTCCTCCGACAATTCCCAAAAGAGCTGCTTCAAATATGAAGATAGAAAGAATATCCGAGTTCTTTGCGCCGATTGCTTTCATGACTCCGATTTCTTTTGTTCGTTCTAGAACCGAGGTGAACATTGTGTTCGCTATACCGATTCCTCCGACTATTAAGGAAATTGCAGCTATTCCTGAAACAACTATGTTTATCACTGAAAGTATTGATTGGACTGTTCCGAGCTGTTGTATAGGAGTTTGAACTTCAAAATCCTCTTCGCCAACTTTTTGTCTTCTGTCTCTTCTGAACTTCTGACTAATTTCTTCTGCAACTCGCTCCATATTTTTTTCATCGTCAACTCTTGCGATAATTAGGTCGATTTCATCTCCAATTTCGAAAATATCCTTCATGTCTGACTCAGTCATTAAGATAACAGAGTTTATAGTGAACGTGCTTGTTCTTTCAAGAAAACCTATCACCTCAAAATCTTTTCCCTGAATTCTTAACCTTGAACCGACTCTAATTTCCCTTCCGAAAAAGTCGTTTCTTAGATAGTCGTTACCGAGAACTACTTTACCATTGTCTTCGGGACGCATTAATTTACCTGCAGAAGGATTTAGATTCATTGCGCTGTAGATTTCATCTGTTTGTTGAGAAGTTTTTGGAATACTTGTGATAAATCCAAAGCTTAACGCGTTGTTGTACTCAAGTCTCGCTACTCTGAGCAACCTTGGTACTGCGATTCTTACTCCATTGACCGATTCGACTAATTGTAAATCTTTTTCAGTCAGAGGACGGACTGCAGTAGAACCCGGCGGAGAAAATCCCGTGCTTGATGAGCTGGATATTGTCAGTGTGTCTGTTGAAAGTGTAGAAAATTGTCCGGTTATTGCCCTTTCGAGGCCCGAACCTAAAGAAATAAGGGAGACTACTGCTGCAATTCCTATGAA
Source organism: Candidatus Woesearchaeota archaeon (assembly GCA_964468785.1). Taxonomy (GTDB): domain Archaea; phylum Nanobdellota; class Nanobdellia; order Pacearchaeales; family GW2011-AR1; genus UBA73. The sequence goes on along the minus strand of CAYXWK010000084.1, from coordinate 1,132 downwards.
AACTCCGAGCATCGTCAACCAAGAACGAATTCCTCTCTTTCTTAAATTTCTAAAAGCCAGAGCAAGGTAATCTTTTTTCATCGTCTTTATTCAAGACGGCGACGCCTATTAAGTCTTTTCCTTCTTTTGATAAATCTCCAGATTAATATTAAGATTATGATGAAGAGTATTGAAAAAATATAAAATGAGATGTTGCTTTTTTCTGTGAGTCCAATTTCCAGAGCTTTTTTTTCCGAGTAGACTGAAACCGGAAGTGAAATATGTTCAACTTTTTTTACGTTGTTAAAATCTATGTACTCGACTATGAAATTCACTGACGGATTTTCTTTTGTAAATCTTGTTTCGAAGGAAGCAGTTTCAAAATCGTCAGAATCGACCGAGCCGATATAAACTTCTCTTTCTGAAAGAACTGTGAACTCTTCCGGCAAAATTGTTAGTGAAACAAATCTTGCGTCGTAAAATCCTTTGTTGATTATTCTAATATTTATTCTTCCCTGCCTTCCCACAATTGGATTTTCTGCCGAAACAGAATAGGATAATATAGGATTTGCAATTACTCTGACTCCGAGAGAGCCGTTTCTGAATTTTAGTTCTGAACTGCCAACTTCCAGATATTGAATTGTGTAAGGAATTTCGTAGTCTCCTGCAATAATGTTTGGAGATGCTTTTATTGTGAAAAAGAAAGACTCCTTGTCGTCTTCATCTAGCTCTGAGAGTGATTGTTCAGAAGTTCCGATAGGTATGAATGGAACTCCGGAAAGCAGAAGAGATATAGAGAGTCTCTCTAAATCTTTGTCAAGATTATTTCTTATTTCGATGCGAATACTTCCTTCACTACCCGGAGAAAACGATTCGGCCTGAATTGATTCTATTGTTGCTGTTGAGGCAAGACTCGCAGTTAATAAAAAAAGGCAAGCTGAAACTATTAAGAATAATGTTTTGTTCATAGAAATTTATTAAGAAATAGGTATAAAAATCTAACGCAAATTATTTGTTCAGTTTAGTGGTGAATACCCATATTTTTCCAAGAGCTTCCGACTTTTTTTGTTACTTTGTCTATTTTCCCGTCTTTCATCCAGTAGATTTTTTTCGCGTGTGCGAGCGCGACGTCAGGGTCGTGGGTTACCATAAT
>CAYXWK010000083.1:0-3001 GCA_964468785.1 Candidatus Woesearchaeota archaeon | reverse complement strand
CGAGCCTGACTTTTTGCGGACCAAACAAATCCAGGAGAGCTTCAGCAATATTAACAGTTCCAAGATAATTAGATTTTTGATAGTCAAACGGGTGCTCAAAACTCAACCTTACTGGCGAAAGCGCGGCCAAATGTAAAACAACCTCGGGATTTATTTTTTTCAGCGCATTTCGTACAGATTGATAGTCAGTTATATCGCAAGAAACTATGTTGACTTTGTCTTTAATTTCTCCAGCATATCCAAGTTCTCTTCCCTCTACATATCGTACAAAACCAAAAACCTCGTGCCCTTCTTTGACAAGTCGATGGGTTAATTCTCCTCCGATGAAGCCAGTAATACCTGTAACAACGACTTTCATGAAAACATCATCAAGTTCTTGTTTATAAGGTTTATTGTGGAAGATTGATTTAGAAGTTTTGTAAGGCAGAATCACAAGTCCAAACAACCTACGCTATGGATTTCAGAGCGCAACTCCATCCCCATATTCAACAGGGAATGGACAGAGCAATTATTTTGCTTATCTCTTAAGTCCCAATATTTTTAAAGTATAAATCTTCTCCATATTTATGCTTTTGAAAACTGCAGTAATTATTGCTGGCGGAAAAGGAACACGCTTGGAAGAAAGAACTGAAGATTTGCCCAAGCCTTTAATTCCTGTTCACGGAAAACCTTTGCTCGAGAGAGTAATTGAGTGGCTGAGGAAAAACGGCGTCAAAAATGTAGTCATCGGGGTTGCCTACAAAAAAGAAATGGTAAAGGACTATTTTGGCAATGGAGAAAGTCTTGGAGTAAATATTATTTACACTGAACACGACCAAAACGGCGGAACGGAGCATGCGTTCAAGACAGCTATAGAAAAATCAGGTATTGAGGATGAAAATTTTTACGCTATGAATTGCGACCAGATAACAGATCTTCAGCTCGAGGGAATGACTAACTTTCATCTTAACAATAATTCAATAGTGACTATTTTAACCGTTGATTTGAGAACAAATTTCGGAATTGTTTACAAGGACGACCAGCACAAAGTTATCAGATTTAAAGAGAAAGGGGAATTGCCTGGCGTTCCGATTAATTCTGGGATTTATATTTTCAACAAAGAGATAAAAAGATTTCTTGAAGACGGCAACATAGAAGAAAACGCTTTTAGAAAACTTATCCACGAGGGAAAGATTTATGCTTTCCACTACGGTGGAATTTGGTCGACGGTCAACGACAAAAAAGAACTTGAAAAATTGGAGAAGTTTTTAAAAAGGTTTGACGCTTTGGTGAGTTAAAAATGAAAATACTTATTCTATACAGGACCAATAAAGATTCTACGGGAAAGTTTTTGAAAAGTTTAGAGAAAAATCTTGTCAAAGGAAGGCATAAGGTGAAAATGGTTTCCAGAAACGAGAACTTGCACATGCCTTCATTGTCAAGTTCCATTCGCGGAATAAAGGATTTCGTTTCAAAAGAGGTGGATGAAAATAAATATGACTTAATTTATACACAGGACTGGAGCATCGCATTCCCTTTGCTTTTTCCATCAAAAATTTTATTCGATAAACACTACTGTTTATTTCATTCCGTTGAGGAAACCAGAGCCCAATCTAAAATAATGCAAAAAATTACTGGAAATCTTCTTGGCAATCATTTGCTAGTTAGGACAGAAGAACTAAAGAAAAAATTTTCAAAGGCGACTCGTTCAGAGGACGGAATGACGGTCGTTAATTTAATTTTAGGCAGTAATCTAAAATGAAAATATTAATTCTATTGAAGAAATGGCCTGGCGGTGTCGGAGGCGGAGTAAAGAACTTAATCAAAGAATTAGGGAAAGAAGGGCACATAGTTGACGCAATTGCTCGCGAAGAAGATTTGCATTATTATTCTTTAGTAAAATCTTTTATTCCTTTGAGAAGAAAGATTAAGAGACTAATTAAAGAAGGGAATTATGATATTATTTATACTCAAGATTGGACCCTTGCAGCTCCGCTTTTATTTCCAACTAAAATTTTTCGCAGAAAACATTTTTCCATGTTCCATGGTCATCAAATAGGGCTCACAAAAATCTTTCAAATCATCGTAGGATTTTTGATGGGAGAGAATTTAATGGTTATGGCTCCTTCTTTAAAAAAAAAATTCAGAAAAGCAAGTATAAATTATTGTGGCGTGAATCAAAACCAGTTTAGGTCGCTACGAAAGAAAAGAACTTATTTGGGGTGGACAAAAAAAGGAACGGAGACTATAAAATTAAGCACTCTAAAGAAAATAAGCAGAAAAATAGATTTACCATTAAATGTCGCGGATGGACTTCCTCATGAAGCTATGAATGATTTCTACAATAATTGCCAAATTTTCATCAGTCTTCCTCCTCGCTCTGCTGGATTTCAGGCTTCATGGTTGGAGGCAATGATGGCAGGAGTACCGATAATAATCGGGAACGAAAATGGGGCTGGAGAGATTCAACCTTTTGACAAAATACCGCTGGGTAAGGAAAATGACGTTAGTTTTATTGTAAATAAGATAAATGGCGCAGATAAAAAAGATTATATCGGATGGATAAAAGAAAAAGATTTCAGTTGGAAGAGACATGCAAAACAACTAATTAAGATTTTTAGTAAGAAGATTTAACTTACTAAAATCTATTTATCCCTGTAGCTATCTGCAGCTCTTTCAAATTCAGCGAGAGTATAGAGAGTCATAGGATGGTGGATTTCAGGCACACCTTCTTCTTTTCGGGTGGGCTCTATAATTTTTTCAGTTCTCTTTAAAATTGGAATTTCTTCATTCAACTGCATTGCGATTTTAGCAGGGATTGTTATTACGTGTGGTTTTATTAGAGCCAATCTTCGTATGTCTTCCGGAAGCCTGATACTTCCAACAATGAGATTAGAGTTTGTACCATAAAGTTTCTGAGCAACATACGCGATATCATTTAAAACGACAGACCACGCCCTTTCGTAAAACTTGTTCTTGTTTGCCTCTAACGTTTTTTTCCAGCCAGAGTCAATAGATATTT
>CAYXWK010000082.1:0-3006 GCA_964468785.1 Candidatus Woesearchaeota archaeon | reverse complement strand
AATCTTCAAAAACAATGAACGAACTCATGTTTCACGAACTAATCGAAAAAGCAGAAAAGTATTACGATTACGAAAAAGATATCTCAAAAGTAAACCTTGCAGATGTAAAAAAACTCGCTCCGAAACTAATAAAAAAATTTTCAACTGCTGCCATTATTCCCGAATAAAATTAAATCTCTAAAAGCTTTCGCCCTTTTTCCAAGAATTTCCTCAAGCTTCTCCGTGGGAGCCTCAAAAATATTTTTCAAAGAGCCGAATTTTTCAACAAGTTTCTTTGCCTTCACCGCGCCAACATTAGGAAATCCCTCAAGAATAAACTGAACTTGCTCTTCATTAGTTAAGTGAATTTTCGTCGCACGAATTCCCGCACCTTCTTTATCTTTCTTCCGTGCTAAAACAGAAAGATATTTTGCAGTGTCTTTTGAATCATGCGTAAAAATTATTGGGACTTGAAAATCTAAAGCCACACTCAAAAGAAAACCCCTAAAAGCATTTTCATGAATTCCTCCGGAATAAACATCCTCTTCAATTATCCCTTCAACAACCAAAATTCCTCTTTCATACTGCTTTAATTCAAAAAGCTGCGAGACAATTCTCTTACTGATTATTGAACCCTTCAAATCAGAAACACTTTTTCTCTCAATCGCAACTCCGTTTACTATATAATCTCCGACAGGCAACTGTTTCCATTCAATAACCAATCCTTCCTTCATAAGCAATGAAGGAACTAAAGAGTTCTTTTCTCTAAAATCCACCTCAACTTTCAGTTCTTCTTTTGTCTCTTTATTTTTAGAAAAAATATCAAAAAACTTTGAACTCATAAAAGCTAATATGTAAAAGAATATTTATGTTTTCCTAAAAATCTTTCAAAGTCTTTTTTTTCTTTCCTTCATTCAAACCTTTCTGAACATTATCAATCGTCTTGTACATTTTTTTTTCTCTCGCAGAAGAAGCGTAATGATGTATGACATCTCTTGTATCTTTTGTTATAAGTATCATGAGCTTTCCGGGAGCTAACCGAGCAGTTCTTCCCGCACGCTGAATTTTTCTTATTTCTGAAGGAACTGGCTCATAAAAAATAACTGCAGAAACCTCTGAAATATCGAGACCTTCCTCTCCGATTGAAGTCGCCACCAAAACATTTATCTCACCGGATTTAAGTCTTTCCAAAACACTTTTTTGTTCTTTCTGCGAAAAGCCGATACCTTTCTTTTTCGCCTGTCCGAAAAAAGTTGATGCCCTCACATCTGCTACTTTTTTCAATTTTTCAACAACTCTTCCGGCAGTCTCCCTAAATTGCGTGAAAATAATTATCTTCGAATTAACATTAATAGAAAATTCTCTTTCAACAATCGCTACACATTCATCAATTTTAGGATGTTCAATCCCTTTCGACAAAAGATTTTGTAAAGAAACAAACGCTGCCGTGAATTCTGCTGAATTAACAATTTTCTGAACTCCTTTGGATTTTTTTTCCTCCGCTTCCCGTTTAAGTTTCATAAGATACTCATTAACTCCGCTCAGAGTTTGAGTTTCCAAAAGTTCAAGTGCATGAGAAATCTTAATCGCGCTCGCCGTAAGAGACATTCCAATCATGGAATTAAAATTTTTTTCTGTCTGCATTCCAAGCTTTCTCTGCAGTTTAAGTAAAGAAATTTTATTAGCCGGCCCAAACAAAAGATTCCTCATTCTCAATTCATTAACCTTTGAATCATAAATTCTTTTCAACAAGATTTTCACTTCTAAAAACTCTTTAGGAAATGGAACTTCCACTTTATCGAAATCGAGCTCCTGAAGATAACTCTTTACATCGAAAGAATCACGCGTTCGGACCTCTATTTCTTTAACGTCAAGATGTTCGCAAATCTCCTTGACACGATTTTCTTCACTTCCTGGAGAAGCTGTTAAACCTAAAATTCTCTGATTAGAAGCCTGTCTCTTATAGCTATCAACCACCTTCGTATAGTCATAATTTTTCAGACATCTGTGCGCTTCATCTATTATTAAAAGAGAAACTTCTTGCATGGAATAAAGTAAAGAACTAATATCATTTGCGATACACTGCGGAGTTGAAAAAATAATGTCTGCTGTCTGAAAAATATTCTTCCTCGAAGACGCCGGAACAGTCCCTGTAAACAACTGCAAGTCTGCCCAAAGTTCAGGAAGATTTTTTTTGAAACTTTCAAAATGCTGCTCAGCAAGTGGGCGCGTTGGAGCAAGAAACAAAATTTTACTCCCTGGAAATTTCTTCATCCTCTCAACCGCAAGCATCAGAGCTATAAGTGTTTTTCCAAGTCCAGTCGGTAAAACCACAAGAGTATTCGCCCGCGAAGCCGTCTCGAAAATTTTTTGCTGATACTCTCTAGGTTGCAAAGTAATCTCCTCCATAAAAATCAAAAACGCTCGGAGTTTAAAGAACTATCTTTCAAAAAATCAAATTACGAATGAATAAAAAACAAAAACAAGAGTAACGACTGAAAGAACAGTCCAAAGAACTCTGCTTCCGAAAAAGATTTGAGTTCCGTCCAGATTAGAAATTGGAACCATACTCCAAAAAGCGTAATAAATCGCTATTCTGCTCACAAATTCTGCGCCGGACAAATAAGAAAGCGTTGAAACAATAAGCAAAGATACAACCCCTGACGCTCCAATCAACCCATTATGCCAGTCAGTCATAGTCGTATAACTATAAAACCCGAATCTCCTTGCAGCACGATGTTTCAAAGCACGAGTTTCGTAACTCAAAAAAGTCATTACCTTCCACAAGCCCAAAGAAAGAAAGCCAACCAAAATCGGAACAATCACTCCGAAAGGCAATTCATTCTTGAAACGCTCTTTCGGTCTAAAACCAAATCTCTGGAAATTCCATATTCTGTGCTCAACTTTTGAATCAAGGGAATAGGCAACCGCGTTCTTAACAATTATAGGGATGCTGATAACAACCGCCGCTGTAATGAACGAATATACTGTATAAACAAGGTCTCCGGTTAAAAAAAATCTTGCACC
>CAYXWK010000081.1:0-3033 GCA_964468785.1 Candidatus Woesearchaeota archaeon | reverse complement strand
CCAGACAACCACCTCCATAGTTCTAAGTTTATTTCTGTAAATTACAACTCTACTCACCTTAATTAAATTATCAGATTCGTTAGAAACAAAACCAAAAGTTTCAACATTTTCCTCTTCAATCTCAACTCCTCCCGGAAAGCTAAGATAAAAATCATCAATTACATTAAACAATCCTTTAGTGCCTCCATAATTTTCTTCTAACATTTCATAAAGATAAGTCAGCTTAGTTTCATTAATTTTTCCATCGTCATAAATCCCAATTCTCACCACACTTTCTTTCTCCCAGTCTACCGGAAATCCTGGAGTCATTAAAGAGTCCGCAATAAGACTCGCTTCCGTCCTTATCCTTGATAAGTTATCGTCTCCATCGCCCGAGTAATTAAGACTATAAATATAAAAAAAAATTATTCCCGAAACAAAAACGATTATTCCGGCAATTAAATCAAATCCCCACGCCTGTCCGGATTTCATTTTACCTTTCAAAAGAGCCCTTCACAGGAATTTTTGCAATTTCGATTCCCCTCTTTCCGATTTCAAAAGAATAAACCCTGTCAGAATGTTTAGTTCCCCTCATTTTCAAAACTTCCAAAAATCTGCTCCTCTTGTTTCCCTTACGCATATAATAAAGAGCAATCAAAGAGTCTGCCTCAAATTTCATTGCATCAGGAGAAACTCCGGCGCCAAATATCGCTTCTTCTTCAAGAGAGAGTAACGCCGTAGCTTTCCAGCCACGAATCATATTAAAAAGAGAAAGAGCTGCATCCCTCCTTGCGAGCGAATCTTCAAAGAGTAAAGCGAAAGAAGAAATACTATCTATAATCATCCGATTTATTTTTTTCTTCAGAATAATAGACTCTATCGCACCGCCCCCTTCTTCCAACATGGTCTTAACTTTAGACGGACTATATTCCAAAAAAGTAAACAATCCTTTTTTCTCATAGCCCTCAAGATCCCATCCGAAATCTTTCATGTTTTCATAAAATTGCGCTTTCTTTTCCTCAAAAGTAATGTATAAGCAATTTTCCCCTTTCTTCAATCCCTCAATTAAGAATTGTGTTGAAAAGATTGTCTTTCCGCTACCAGAACCTCCCACAACGAGATTAGTAGAATTCTTTTCGAACCCTCCCTCAATTAAAGAATCAAAATTAGAAATACCTGTAGGAACTCTTGGTTCAACCATCGACTTTTTCAAAAATTTATTTTTATGCTCAGAAATTTTTTTATGTTTATCTCTTACCTTTTTGTGAGTAATTTTCCAAGAATTTTTCTTTACATGTTTCCGTGCGTGCGCATTCGCCTTTTTGTGATTGCTCTTTCTGACTATCTTTCTCACAGAATTTCTAAGAATTTTCGTGCTCTTTTTTCCGAGAGTTTTTTTAACCGCTCCCGAATGCGGAGATTTCTTAGCTTTCTTTTTCAACCCCTTCATAATAAGAGATATAACTTCGTGTTATAAAAAGTTTCCTCTTAGAGAAAAAACCAGGTTCGTCAGCTAAACAAACCAGAGAAATATCTTAAAAGGAAAAACCTCGAAACAAAAAATAAAGTAAGACCTACTAAAACCAAAGGCAGAAAATATTTCAGACCTTCCTTTTCCCGACCTTTGCTGACAAGACCAAGAACAAGAGACGCGAGAAACGCCGTGACTATCAAAAATATCAATGAAAAATAAAATATAAAATTAGTTGAAACGCTTATAGATGTCAAAGCAAAAGGAACATTTGTAATTGATTGTTCAGTCGGTAAATTTGATACAATATCCGACAGAACTTCTACTAAAACTGAAGAAAGTCCGAAAAGTAACGGCGCTCCAAAAGCTGTGGCAAAGAAAATAAAGATAACATACATCAAAACGTTAGACGCCGCCCGCTTCTCAACGAACCCTCTCTCCCTCATATTCTGAGAAGTTTCCTCAAGAAGAATAGCAAGATTTCCTCCCGCCTTTATCCCGGAAATAATCAACATTATCGTTCTGTCTATTTTTTCAGAGCCAATTCTTTTCGCAGCATCAGAAAGGGCATGAGTTATCTCTCTGCCCGTAACTATGTCTTTCCCAAGCAAAGCTATTTCCTTGTCAAGCGGAGCAAATTCTTTTCTAGAACTCAAAAGCAATGCGCTGTCAATAGTCATTCCTGCACGCAAGTTAGAAGCCATAAGACTAATGAAATCCGGAAACACCTCTTCCATTTTTCTGACCCCTGCCGCTTGATTAACCTTCCATGTAATGAAAGCATAAAGAAGAAAGAGAGAGAAAACTGCAAAAAAAGCGATACCTGAACGAACAAAACCTCTCGATAAATAAAATGTTATTAAAGAAGCAAGTATCCCTATAAAAAATCCAACTAAATATAATCGTCTATTAGAAACGACACTTTCCCCATAATCTCCTCCTGAAGATTTACGATTTTTCTTCCTCGGCTTCTCAGTATTTGAAAAATTTTCTTTTTTCACAATTTTTTCCGATTCATGAATTTTACCCTTTGACTCTTTAATTTGTTTCTTCACCTCCTCCGTTTCATGAGCTTCTTGCTTCTTCATAGTTTTTCCGATTACTAACTCGTGTCCGACGTCTAAGGATTTCTCCGCTACACGAATGCCTTTCTTATCCGCATTGGTTTTCATATTTTTCTTTTTCATAATAAACTAGGCCTCATAGAACGAATCATTCCAAGAAACATCACTTGTGCAAGGATAACGAAAACAAAAAGCACTGCAAAAAATAGATAAGCAACTCTTTGAGGAAGTCCGACAAGAGAAGTTATTACTGACATAAAAGTTATAGCGAGTGCAGGAAGTATAACTGATATAAGCATATAAAACATTATCATTGGATTTAGTTTATTCCCGTAATTTTGAATTTGTATTAACTGCTCTTCCGACAAAGTGTGTATACTTTCCTTTATGACTACCGAGATATCACTTCCTGCCTTCATTCCGTTACTTATCTGCCATAAGGTTCTCCTAAAAAAAAGCGACGGATTTTTTTCACCCGTTTCTTCTATAACATCCGCTTGCGGAAGCCCTGCATTCATT
>CAYXWK010000080.1:0-3097 GCA_964468785.1 Candidatus Woesearchaeota archaeon | reverse complement strand
CCTTTCCGACGAGAAATTCTCTTATTGCAGAAATTGTTTTTGCTCTTTTGTCGAATATTTCTTTCACTTCTGGATTTATTGTTAAGTCGATGTAACGTTTCCTGTATCTTTCTTCTTTGTCCTGAAGTCCGTGCCATTTTTCAGGCATCGGCGAAATTGTTTTTGTCAAAAGAGTTAATGATTTCACAAGTATTGATAATTCTCCCCGCTTTGTTCTAAAGATTGTTCCTTCAACTCCGACTATGTCTCCAGAATCTATGTATTTTTTGAAAAAATTAATTGTTTTTTCGGGAGTTTCTTTGTCCTGAAGAGTTATCTGTATTCTTCCTGAATAATCCTGTAAAACGCCGAATGCGATTTTTCCTAAATCTCTTATTGAAATTAATCTGCCTGCGGATTTGACTGAAACTTTTTTACTTTCTTCAGGTTTGAGAGATTTGTATTTTTCCTGTAACTCTGCGGTTTTGTGAGTCTGCTCGAATTTTGTCGGATAAGGATTTATTTTTTCCTTTTTTAACTCATTTATTTTTCTTATTCTTTCCGAGATTATTTGCTCTTCTCTTCCCATGGAGAGATATGAAAATAGAAGTTTAAAAATTTGTTTACGAGGGAAGTGAAAGTTTAAATATGGTAAATTTCTTTGAGAAATGGAGGTAAAATGGTTGAAGACGAATACGAAAATGAAGAAGAATCTGAAGACGACTCTGATGACGAGTACGAAGATGATTCTGAAAGCGATGACGAAGAAGAATCTGAAGACGAAGAGTGATTCTAATTTAAATTGTTTTATTTTTTTATATCTTTAATGATTTGAATTCTTTGAATCCCTGAAACGAAGCTGGTTTTTCCTCGACATTTCTTATTTGAGTGTGTTGTGAACCTCTTTTTGCTATAGATGACATTGCATCCACATTTTCATTATCTCCTTCCAAAAAAAGCTCTATTCTTCCATCTTCCAGCTTCCTAAAATATCCTCTTACATCTAACTTCTTAGCATTCTCGAGAATGAATTGTTCAAAAAACATACTTTGCACACTCCCTGTGATAAAGAGCCTGATTGATTTTTTCATTTAGGAGTTAAATTTAACGAGTTAAAATAGTTTTCGTAAGTTAATGGAGTTTATTCAGTGCAAGGACTTCCTCTCCAAACTGTTCGTGAAGGATGTTTAAGTAAGAAACCCTTTGCCAGTCTATTCCGAGAATTTTTGCTATTTGCTTATCCATTTCAAAAGGAAGACCTGCAAGAATTATTCCTTTCTCTGAAGAATCAACTACAGCAAAATCAGGCATCTTACACACTAAAATATCGTGGATTGAAAACTTTATCGGCCATTTTCTTATTTTGTTTTTAGTGGTTGCGAAAAATCCGGAATAATGTTTTGAAGGAAAAGTTCCGAGCATGTTTGAGAGTGCTCCTGAGATTACTGTTTCTTCATCCTCTGAAGCTTTTGGAAGAGAGATTACAAAACTGTTTTTTAATATGGTCGGATATTTTATCACAGAAAATTTTTTGAAGTGCGCGTTTTCTATTTCTTCTGACTCTGCCTCGTTTAAATCAACCAAACTGATTCCGTACCTTTCTGCTAATTTTGAGTAGCCCATTTCGTCGAACATTACACTAGTTTCTACGCCATCACTTCCTTCTGCTATTAAAATTTCAGTTACCGGATTTTTATGAGCCAAGCAAAACCTTAGAACTGCCTCAACAAACATTATAGGAGTTGAATTTTCTTTGGATTTTGATAAATTTGGTTTTAATATCACTCTGTCGTATTTCTTCAATTCATAATGGAGGTTTAACAATTCCAAAATTTTTGGAACCGTTTCTGAATATGATTTGAACTTTATTGCCGCACCTTTAGCCACCATCGATTTTCTAAAAGATTCGGCTTTTTAATGATTATTATCCTGAAAAACTCTTTTTGGAAAATCTAAAGTCTACCTTCGTCTTCTCTTCTGTCTAGCTCGTTATTTACTACTGCAATTGTCTGAGATGCGAAATATGTGCGATTTCCTATTGAGACAGGTATACATATTTTCTTAAGTCGTTTTAATTCTTTTGCAGGCAATCCTTTGTGGTCTCCGAGAATGAAAATCGGGTTAGACTTAATTTCAACTGTGCGAATATCTTCTCCTTTTGGGTCTAAAATATAAAGATTCCTTTTTTGCTTCGCTAAATCTGAAACTAGTTCAGGAAATCCCTTTCTTTCAATCCAGAAACCCGGAAAAACTTCGTGTTTTTTTCCCTCTCTAAATTTGTATAACATTTTTTTCAATATTACTGAAACATTTTTTTTAGAAATGTAAATTTTATCTACGCCTGTTTTTCCATCAGTTACTGGATGTAGTTCAAGGTGCTTTGACGGGTCGGGAGGGCCTGCGAAAACCATATGTAATCTCATGTCAGTTCTGATTTTATGTGAGAGAAAGAAGGATGCAATCACTGTGTGAATTGCTATGTCGATTCTTCCAGACTCCTGCAAGTCTTCTTTTATGTAGCTTCCGGATGTTGGTGCTGTGCGCGAATAATAAATTATCTCCCTCATTTAGAAATCTCCAAAATTGCTTCGAGAACTGACGGGACTTCAGAAATTTGGTTTTCCATCGTGAAATGTCCTTTGTCGTGTTCCACTACTATTTTTGAATTTAATTTTTCTTTGAAAATTTCTTTTTCCGAAAGTGGAACGCAAAAATCATTGTCTGAAAAAATTGAGACAAATTTTTTTGTGTGAAATTTTATTTTTTCCCAGTTTAAAGGTGTTTCAATCCAGGGTTTTGCGATTAATTTCTCTTCTTTTGGATTTTCATAGGAAGTTTCCAAAAGGTTTGTCCAGGGGGCAAGCATTACTACTCCGCCGATTTCTGTCCCTTCTGAAAGAGATTCCAGATATCTTAATATTGCCTGGCAACCTATTGAATGTCCTATTAAGTAAACATTTTTATCCGGTTTGCCGATTAGTTGTGAGAGGAACGGAATCCAAATCCGTAGGTTGTGGGTTCGAATCCAGCCACCCCTGCTGAACGGGATCGGCCTCCGATCCCGCCTCGCAGTCCCGACCACCCGAGGATCAACAGATGAACAGAGAGATGCGCCGCC